>JBEKNN010000033.1:0-45305 GCA_049522755.1 Bryobacteraceae bacterium
ACCCAGCGCCTCGAGCCGGCTGCCTCGCGCCAGTTCCAATGAGAGTTGGCCGTGAAGAAATCAGCCCTTCGAATCCGGAGCCAGCAGCAGGATCTTCCCAATGCCGCCTTTCTCCCCTAGCACATGTGCTTCAGCAGCATCACATAACGGCATTCGCCGACCAATCGGCAGAACGAACTTGCCATCGCGCACGTCATCGGCAAACTCACGCACCTTGGATGGGTCAGGCCGCGCTTGCACACGCGTAATCCTCACTGACGGATTTTGCGCCGCCGCGGTTTCTGGCAACACAGCGGTGTACCCAAAGGAGCCGTTCTGCTTTATCTTCGCAATCAGCTTCGCGGCAACCTGACCGCCAACGGTGTCCGCAATTGCATCCACTAAGGGGAAGGTCCGAATCGCTTCATCGTCATCGATCGCTAGCACGCCAGCGACACCGAGGGAACGTGCGTCATCCAACTCTTTCTCACGAACACCTGCAATCACCCGCGCACCTATCTTCTTCGCCGTATGCACCGCCGCGCGCCCGACACCACCCAGGGCTCCTGTTACCAGGACAACCTGTCCTTTTTGCACGTTTGTCGCAAGGCGCACAAGTTGCTCTCCCGTGAGTGCTACGAGCGGGATCGCCGCCGCGTCCGCCAGGTCCACGCCATCCGGCAGGTGGGTCACGTCCGAATCGTCCACTGCCACCAACTCAGCATAGGTCGCGTTGGATAGTGCAAGAACGCGATCGCCGGGTTTGAAGTGCTTCACCTTTGTGCCGACCGCCCATACCACGCCACTCACATCGCGGCCCAGAATTGCAGGGAACGACAACGGAAAATCCTTCCGCCGCATTCCGGAACGCAGTTTCCAGTCAATCGGGTTAACGCTCGCAGCGGCTGCCGCGATTAGTACCGTATCTCCGCCAATCTGCGGGTCGGGAACGTTGTCTTCAAGTTTCAGCTTTTCAGGACCGCCGTACTCTCGCAGCACTACTGCCTTCATCGCGTATCTCCCACTTCGGCCTCAGCCCTCGCAGGCAAGAATAGCCCCGCGCGCTTCCATGGTTCGGCGGTGTCGGTGTTCCCGTAGGTGGCTGGTTTGCCTGTTCGCAGCCGCCATGGAGTGATTATCCCGCAATTCAGTGGGAAATTTAACGGGTGAATAGGAGTCCCGCGCCCGTGGGTATCGCCATGAAGCGCAACTAGCAACTCTCCAGTCGACATTCTCCGGTGGTCCACTACCCAGTCCTTTGCGTGAGCGCCCCGAATACGCGCGATTCTCGTCCGCAACTATTTGCAGGGCCGGTTCAATCTCGATGCCGGCAAAGTTGGCATTGTGGCCCTCGATAATCGCCCGCCAGACGGATCAACCCGCACAACGTGGAGCGGGGTCGCCATCGTTCTACTAAAAATGAAGCGCTGATTCGGCATGGCCGGAAACTATCTACTGCGGCCCTGGTTAGGTGACACCCTGCAATGCCCGGCTAACGGGCTTCCCAAAAGGCAAAATCCGAATACGTTTTTGGCCAGTCACGCAGGCCGGCGAAAATGTTTCGTGCCGGGCTGTATGCCCGTCTCTCCACAAATGACCAGCAGACACTGGCGATACAGAACCGTGCCTTGAGGAAGTGCGCCGCCCGGCGCGGTTGGTTCTGCAAGTCCGCGAGGTGAACTCCGGGGCCGTCCGGTGAGAAGCGCGGGAGGAGTCTCCTGGAAGCGGCTCGCCGTCGGGAGATCGATCTGGCGGCTGGACCGTTGCGTTCGGTGACGAATCTGCTGGCGACTCTTCACGAACGGGAGCATCTGCGTGTCGGATTACCCCAGACGATCGCGCCATGGCTGCCCTGTTGGCCATCTTCGCGGCTTCGAACGGGCGTCCGACCCAATGGTGAAATTCGGTACATTCGCTGCGTCGGCGGTCCTGTGGTCGAAAACGAGAGCCTGAGACCCACGTTGGCAGCGCACTGGACGTCACGGAGCAGGAGTTCGTGACACGGGAACTCCGACGGCGTGAGACCTATCAGGCAGAAGCCCAATCGCTGACGCGGATGCCGAAGCAGGCCCGGTCCTGGTCACGGTTGAATACCACGTGGATCCCAGTCGGGTAGCAGACATGCGTCAATACGGTCGCGTTCGGCGCCGCGACGGCGCGTCGCGATGGGGCATCTGCCGGGATCTTGAGGCCGCCGACCGCTATCTCGAAACTTTTGTCGTGAGTTCCTGGGCCGAGCACCTTCGTCAGCATGACCGCTTTACCCGGGCGGATAGTCAACTTGAAGAACGGTTGCGTAGTTGCTTCCTCAGCGAACCCAATGTGCGACGCCTCCTGTATTTGTAAGAATCTCACCACGGGTCTTAGCCACGATCGAATCGGCTCGCCCCTGTGTTTTCTTGCGGCGATTGAAATTGCAGTTCTCGCAAATATTCGTCTCTCTGGCCGGCATGATGGAACTCCTATTCACTCAACGTGACAAGCGCCTTGATGGCGATTGCGTCGAGAATTTCCTGCAGTCGGGATATCGCGGTGGTTCGCGCGTATCGTCAATTTCGCGACAGGGCGGCGTGGCGACGGCGCCTTCAGGAAGAGATGCGCGAGCGCCTGATTCAGCAAAACGTAGAGAACATCCGCGCCGGACCCGGACGGCGTGGCGCCCGCGGAAGCTCGCCGCCAAGCGGTGCTAAAATTCGGGCAACTAGAAGCGATCCGGAAAAGCTACCATGCCGAGAAAGGGTTGCCGTTGACCGAAGGCCTGCTTCAAGATGTGCGATACGCCGCGCGCGTACTGCTCAAGAGCCGCGGCTTCACCGTGGCAGCCTCGACATCGCTCGCCCTCGCCATCGGCGCCAATACGACGATTTTCTCGGTTGCCAAACAGCTCTTGTACGAGCGGCTTGCCGTGCCCCAGGCCGCCAATCTGCGTCTTCTCACCTGGACGGGTTCCAGGGACCACGTTGCCGTTCATGGCGGCTCCCGTCATTCTCTACCCGGAGGGCTGATCGCCTCGGCAGAGTTTTCCTACCCGGTTTACGAACTGCTCCGCGCGCAAAATCGGGTTCTAGGAGATCTCCTGGCATTCCACGTCACCGGAATGAATGCGACGGTCGGGGAAGATGCGCAGCGGGTTACCGCACATGAGGTTTCGGGCAACTACTACTCGGTCCTGGGCGTCCAGCCGCAATTGGGCCGCGCCATTGAACCGTCGGACGATACTGCAGCCAGCCCGCCCGTTGCCGTCATCAGCGATGAGTTTTGGGCGCGCGAGTTCGGACGTTCGCCCGCAGTGCTTGGCCGCTGGATGAGGCTCAACGATGTCCCCGTGACGATTGTGGGAGTGGATCCCAAAAGTTTTACCGGCGCAGAGAGCACCCTGCCGGCGGAGGCTCCGGCGGTCACTGTTGCGTTGGCCAAGCAGCCAACGCTGACCCCGACTTCCGATGGCAGTAGACCGCTTGCAAATCCTGCGGATTGGGGAGGCTTGAATATCCTGGGCCGCGCCAAGTCAGGTGTGAGCGACAGCGCCGCGCAGGCGTCGCTCGACACACAGCTCTCCGCAATTGTGCGTGCAACCATGCCGGTGGGTGGGGGCGAGGACGTTCCCAGGCTGGTACTGCGCGACGGCAGCCGCGGCCTTTTCGGCCAGAAACAAATCTTCGCCACGCCCATGTCGGTGCTCATGATGTTCGTTGGGCTGGTGCTTCTGCTGGCCTGCGCCAACATCGCGAATCTCATGCTGGCCCGCGGAGCAAAGCGGCAGCGGGAGATGAGCGTGCGCCTCGCGCTGGGCGCCGGGCGCACACGCATCTTGCGGCAGATGCTGGTGGAGAGTCTCATGCTTGCCTGGATCGGCGGCGCCGGCGGATTGGCGATTGGATACTGGGGCCGCACCGCGATTCCCCGCTTGACCCGGAACGCATGGGAGCTGGCGACGTTTCCGGTGCACTTCGATTGGCAGGTTTTTGCCTTCACGGCCGCCGTCACGGTGCTCACGGGCGTTTTGTTCGGACTGGCGCCGGCGCTTGCCGCAACTCGGGCTGACGTCACCCATGGATTGAAAGAGGGAGGACGAACGGCAACGCGCGGGCGAAGAGGCTTTGCCGGCAAGGCCGTGGCCGGATTTCAGATCGCGCTCTCAACCCTGCTGGTCATCGGCGCCGGCCTGTTTGTTCGCTCGCTGGCAGGGCTTAACGCCGTCGACCCCGGATTCCGCACCGACCATCTGCTTCTCGCCCAAATCGTTCTCCCGCAGAATCGCTACCCCGCGGGCGCGAATATCGCGTTTCATCAGCGCCTGGAGCAGGCCATCGCGGCCATTCCCGGAGTGAGGTCCATTTCTCCCGGAGAGTACCCGTATCTTTCCCACGATGTATCGGATCTGGATTTTTTGCCGGACGGTGAAGCCGGCGATCCAAGCAGGCATCCGGCCGAGGCCTACAACGCCGTAGGCGTGCACTTTTTCGAAACCCTGGGCATCCCGATGGTTGCGGGGCGTGCATTCGGGGCCGGGGATACAGCTGCCTCGCCGAAAGTTGGAATCATTAACCGGAGTCTCGCGAAAACTCGATTCCCCAATCAGAATCCCATCGGCAGGAGATTCTCCGTGGACATATATGGCGGCTACGGCGACGTATTAACCAGTCGTCCGATCGAGATCGTTGGAGTTTGCGGCGACACTCTTCACGCCGATATGCACGAACCGCCGCCTCCGCAGTTCTTCATTCCCTATGTACAACAGACTTCGATACGCCGGCTGACCTACGAGATTCGCACCAAGACGAAGCCGGAGTCGATCGTGCCGGCTTTGCGCCGCGTCGTGCGCGCAGCAGATCCCGAACTTCCCCTGGTGCATGTTCGCACCCAGCAGGAACAGATCGATTCGGACCTGGAGGAGGAACGGCTCTTCGTCACGCTTACTTCCGGTTTCGGCATGCTTGCTTTGGTGTTGGCATCGGTCGGAATTTACGGCGTCATGGCGTATTCGGTCGCGCAGCGGACCAATGAGATTGGCATTCGGCTGGCGCTGGGCGCCATCCCGTGGCAGGTGCTTGCCATGGTGCTGCGCGAAGCTTCGTGGTTGTCGGCGGCGGGCGTCGCGGCCGGAGTGGGCGCGTCATTCGTCTTGAACAGGCTCGTCAAGTCGATGCTCTACGGCATCGCTCCATACGACCCGGTCACATTGTGGGGCGCGGTTCTGCTTTTGCTGATGGTAGCGTTGGGGGCAAGCTGGATTCCTGCGCGCCGCGCGGCGAGGGTACAGCCCATGGAGGCGTTGAGACGCGATTGAGGGCGCCCGCGGCGCTATGATTGAAGCCGCAAGCCGGCTTAATCGTCTCCAACCGGACGCGTAACGCGCGTCGGGGGGCCAAATACACAGCCCTCGGAGAAAAGGCGCCAAGAAGCCTGCACTTTCGGGAACGGCACTTCGGGAGAGGATTGAATGTTGGCGGCGTGTGATAGACTCTTCGAACACCCGGAGCCAAGAACGGAGATTCCGGTCCAAAGGACAAGACATGCCTTCCAAGTACATATTCGGATACGGGTCCCTGATCCAGATCGAGAGCCGCACGCGTACCGTGCCCAGCGCATTCGCTGCGGCGCCGGCGATCGTCAAGGGAATCACGCGTGGTTGGTATTTCCAGGCCGCCAGCGCGAGCTTGAATCCGACCTACCTCGGCGCGGTCGAATCCGAAAACGCCACGACCAACGGCGTCATCTACGGTGTCACAGATTCGGAGTTTGAGGCGACGAAAATCCGTGAGGCGGGCTATGATCCAAAGACGATCGACCGTTCCGCCATCACGATGCTGGATGGCAGCGCTGGCCCACCCGATGGCGAGATCTGGTATTTCGCCAGCAAAACGAAGCAGACGGCCAACGCCTCGCATCCCATCGTGCAGTCGTATGTCGATATCTGCGTCGACGGCTGCCTGGAGATCGAGGCGATGTATCCGCTGGCGAAGAAAGCGAGCTTCGCCGAGCAGTTCATCCGAACGTGTGCCGACTGGAAGACGCCGTGGATCAACGATCGCATCTACCCGTGGCGCCCGTTTATTTATGTACCCCGGGCTTCGCAGATCGACGCGCTGTTGCGCAAGGAGTTGGGGGATGAGCTGTTCAACCAGATCAGTTTGCCATGAGGGCTGGGGAGGCTGCGGATCTCTCGATCCTCACGGAGCCATGGGAGCCACGGGCGGGCCACTGAGCGGATCTGGGCCGGTTGATGCGAACCTCTCCGCCTCCATGCCGGCTAGGGTGGCGCCGTCGCCATAGAAGCGCTCCGGAAAACGAGCCGGATTACCCCAGAAGGTCTTCCATGCTCTGAGCGTCAAGCGCGCGCACGCAGAGGTCTTCCAGTTCGGCGGTCGAGCGGCCGGCGAGGCGCTGCTCCGCCCACCTCGGGATCACGCCGAAGCGCTTCTCGATGAGGCGGCGAAGGACTGCCAGTTCGCCCTTCCGTTCGCCTTCGCGCATGCCTTCCCGCATGCCTTCCTGCCGACCTTCCTGCCGACCTTCCTGCCGTCCCTCCTCGAGGCCCTTCTTATACGGTGGTCCCAGTACCTTGTTCTGCAGGATGTCGATGTAAACAGGCATTTTTCGTATCTCCCTTGCCACCGTTTCTTCAAGGCGCCGCAATCCCGCCAGAATCAGCAGCCGGCTCAGCGCGGCTTCGCGTTCGTCCGCCGCCAAACTTGCGATCTTTCCCACGATCTTCCGGACCGCTTCTCCATGGTCGCGCAATCGCGCCAGGATCGCAATTACATTATCCCCAACTTCCTCGCTCTCAATGAGGCGATCTCCATCGAGCTCTCGAATATCGATAAGGCGATACCGGAACCACACATCCGGGCCGCGGAGTTCGCCTTCCATGCGAAGCGGCGGTTCGCCCACATAGAGCAAGACTTGCCGGGGGAATTTGCCGAATAGCCGAAACACTCCCAGGCAGTATTCCGCCATGCGTAGCGGCATCGCGGCGTCATTTCCGCTCTGCAGCTCGACATGGACGAGGCCCCCGCCGGCCGTCTCGCCGAGCAGGTCCATCCGCAGATTCTGCACCTTCGGTAGTTCCATATCCAGCCACTTCTCCACCGGGCCGCCTGCCAGCTCGCGGACCGTTAGCCGGGCCGATCCTTGCAGCAAAAGCTTCAAGGCTACGTCGTATTCCTGCATCGAATGAGGTCTCGATTCTCAAGGAGCCACGGGCGGGCCGCTGAGCGGATCTGGGCCGCCCGACGGGGAGCTTTCCGCCTCCTCGGCGTCCCCCGGCGGCGCCGATTCCAACGGGTCCGCCGCGCCCGGCTTGATCGGCCGCCCCGGATAGTGCGCCGGAAACCTTCCGATACACGCTCCGAAGATCAGGTGGCCAACTACCGTCGGCCGGTCCGGATAAAGCAGGTATACCAGCGGCATCGCGCTCTTCCAGAGCAAGTGGAACGAAATGTAGAACCATCCCAACGCGAACAAAATCCCGGCCAGCATCAGGCGGCCCGAGCGGGGGCGCCCGCGCAACGCCAGGGCGAAGATGCCGCCCAGCAAGCTGTACAGCAGCAGGTAAAGCGCCAGCCCGGGGAGCGTCTTCGACCCGAAATCGCCGCGCACGGCGTCGCCGCCATAGAAAGCGGTGGCGAACAGATTTTCCGAATTCCAGAAGCCCCGATGCTGCCATGCGGCGCTCAGTCCGAGCCATGCCAGCATCCAAAGCGCGCCCACCATTCCAGCCTGCAGCCCGGCCAGCATCGCGGAAAGCGCGGCGGGGACCCGCCTTTCCGTGGTATCTTCCATAATTCAGCCTATACTGGCGAGTGGGACAAAGGCAAAGCACAATTGATGCGTCGTGTAGCGATCACAGGAATTGGCGCCGTGAGCCCGAATGGCATCGGCCGCGAGCGGTTTTGGGAGGCCACGCGTAATGGCGTCAGCGGCGTCCGCCGCATTCGTCGATTCGACCCATCGCCCTTCGTCGTGCAGGTGGCCGGAGAGGTGCCGGAAGAGTTCGACGAGAAGCTGTACGTCGATGTGAAGGACCGGCCGCACGTGTCGCGCGCGGTGCCGTTGGCTGTCGCCAGCGTGGGCGAGGCGGTGTGCGACGCGGGGCTCGACGTGGCCGCCATGTCCCGCGACCAGTTGCGCGGCATCGGCGTGATTGTCGGCTCCGGCGGCGGCAGCCAGGATTTTACCGAAGAGCAATACCGGCTTTTCTACACCGGCCATCTGAAACAGTGCAGCGTCTACACCATCCCCACCGGGACCATCGGCACGCTGGCCAGCGAAGTTTCCATGCGCTTCGGGTTTCGCGGATTCAGCCACATTATCTCCACGGGATGCACTTCGTCGACGGACGCGCTGGGTTACGCGTACCGCAACATTCAGGCGGGCGTTCTGAATACCATGATCGCGGGTGGAGTGGATTCGCCCATCGCGCCGCTGATCCTGCGCGGATTCCAGCTTATGCGCATCATGAGTACGCGCTGGAATGCCGAGCCGGAACGGGCGTCGCGACCCTTCTCGCGCGACCGCGACGGCTTCGTGATCGCCGAGGGCGCGTGGTTCTTCGTGCTGGAGGAGATGGAGCAAGCCAAGGCGCGCGGAGCCCACGTTTACGGCGAAATCGCCGGCTACGGCTCCACCTGCGAGGCTTACCACCGCGTGCGCCTGGAGGAGTGCGGCGAAGAGCCCGCGCGCGCCATCGGCCTGGCGATGGAAGAAGCCGGCATTCCGCCCGGCGAGGTGCAGTACATCAGCTACCACGGCACCTCGACCGAGTTGAACGACCGCATTGAAACCCGCGCCGTGAAGCTGGCGTTCAATGGGCATGCGTATAAGCTGGCCGGGTCGTCGCTCAAGAGCCTGATCGGTCATCCGCAAGGCGCGTGCGGCGCCGCCGGAGTGGCCGCCACGCTGCTGGCCATGCGCGATGGCGTGGTTCCGCCGACCATCAACGTGGACGAGCCGGATCCGGAATGCGATCTGGATTATGTGCCGGCGGAATCGCGAAAGCTGGACGTGGAGTACGCCGTGGCGAATTGCATTGCGTTCGGAAGCAAGAATTCGGCGCTGGTGCTGCGAAGAGCCGAATGAGTTAGCCGCGCATCGGAGCCGATGGTTGCGTCGCCGGAGCGATGCCACGATCGCAACCAACTCAGGCGAGACCACAAGCATATGCCAGATGTAGACTGGCATCGCGTGCGTCTGGCAATGCCGCATGCATCGGGACGTCCCTTCATACTAAACTGCGATGTAGATCTGCCAGAGCCCCGCGATCGAGGGGGATGTATGGACCGTGAGACGATCCTGAAGAACATGCTCACCGGCGTCGATCCGCCACCGGACGAAGATCTGAAGAAGTCTATCCTGGCGGCGATTAAAGCGTTCTCGGACAAACAACTGGAGAAGATGGAGCAGGCGGGAGTCCGCTTCTGGCCGTTCATCAAGGGGGCGCCGCCGGAATACAATGTCACCGGCGTTCCCGACCTCGGCGCACCTGCGGAATACAAGAAGGAATTGCGCCTGGTCCGCATCAGCCCGGCGTCTCTGAACAGGCCCGGCATAACAGATATGCTGCGCCACGAACTCGCCCACGCCTGGGACGATGTACGCAATGAGACTAGCCCGCCGAATCTCAGGAAGCTAAAAGGGGATGCGCTCACCAATGAGTTGACTCGTCTCGGCGGCGACAAGATGCCATTCGAATCACAGTCAACGAAAAAGCTCGCGCCTGGGAACCTTTCGATGGAGGAGATGCTCGATAGGTATAAGAAGGGTTTGCCGGAGAGAGATATGTCATTCGCGAACCCGTCGACGGCGGAGTCTCATGTGGCTGCGGACGTGATGGAATTCTACGCCGAAGGCTACAGCGTGTTTCACGGGTTTTGCGATCTATGCGAGGCGCGCCTGCTGCGCCTTGCCCCGGAGCTATACAATTACCTGGAGCAGGAATCCAAGACCTACGGACTGCCTGCGCCGAATCGCGACAAGCTCAACAAAATGTTCAATGATACCTATCCGGAGTGGAAGGGGTACTAACTCTACTCGTATCTCAAAACCCGCACCGGATCGAACCCCGCCGCTCGCCGCGCCGGAATGTATCCCGCCAGCAGCGCCACCGCCGCCAACAGCGCCGTGGCCAGCGCCATCGCCGCCGGATCGTTCGCCTTCACGCCGTAAAGCTGGCTCTCCACCAGGTGCGTCAGCGCGAACGCGGCCGGCAAACCCACTGCGATCCCGATGCCCACCAACCCCAGCACTTCACGCATCACCAGCCACACCACGTTGCCCCGCATTGCGCCCAATGCCATGCGGATGCCGATCTCTCGCGAGCGCCGCGTCACCATGTAAGCCATCACTCCATACAGGCCGATGATCGCCAGCACTGTCGCTAACACTCCGAAGACACTCGACAGCGCCGCTACCATCCGCTCTGTCACCAGCGATTCATCCATCTGCCGCGTCAGCGTCTTCATTCCCGTGACGGGCAGCGTCGGCGCCAGGTCATGGACCACCGCGCGGATCGTGGCGAATGCATTCTCCGGGTCGCGCTCTGTGCGCACGTAGACTATATGGCCATTCGGGTACCGTTGCGCATCGCAGAGATACACCTCGCGCGGAATCTCGTCGCGAAGGTTTTCGTACTTAGTGTCATTTACCACGCCGATGATCTCGATGTCAGTGGGCGTACCGGGGTCCGATCCCATGCCGATCCGCCGCCCCACCGCCGGCGACGCCCCGAAGTATCGCTTCACGAAACTCTCATTCACCACCGCCACCTTGGGCGAGTTAGCGGTATCTTTCGCCGTGATTCCGCGGCCGGCCAGAATGTGAATCCCCAACGCTTCGAAGTAACCTGGACTCACCTGGTTCATGTGCGGATCCAGATCCTCGCCCGGCTTGGCGGCGTAGCCTTCAATGGTGACGCTGTTATCCCATTCGTTGTCCTGCAGTAAGCCCATAGAAGCCAGTCCCGCGCCGGAGACTCCCGGCAAATTGCGCAAACGCTCCTCCAGTTGTTGGTAGAGCAGATGTGTGCGCGCCACGTCGAAACCCGCCGGCCGCGGGTTCAGATTGAATTGCACCAGATTGCTGATCTTGAACCCCGGATTCAGCAGCTTCAAATTCCCCAGGCTGCGGATGAACAGCCCGGCCCCAATCAACAGCAGCAGTGAGAGCGCCACCTGCGCCGCCACCAGCGTCTTGCGGAAAACCACCTGCGCCGCGTTGCCCATCACATTGCCGGCCTGGTCCTTCAGCGTGGGCGCTATATCGGGACGCGTCGATTGCAGCGCCGGCGCCAGCCCGAAGAGAATTCCCGTCGCCAAAGCCAGCCCGAACGTGAATCCCAACATGCGCAAATCCGGAGCAGCCGAAATGCCGTAGCCGCTCAGATTCGACGGCAGAAACGCCACCAGCGCCTTTACCATTGTCACAGCCAGTGCGACACCCGCCGCACTTCCCGCCGCAGCCAGCAGCAGGCTCTCTGTGAGAAGTTGCCGGATAATGCGTCCCCGGCTCGATCCGATAGCCAGCCGGATTGCCATCTCCTTCTGACGCGCCGCCGCGCGCGCCGTCAGCAGGCTCGCCAGATTCGCGCAGGCGATCAGCAGCACCAGCCCGGTCACCACCATCAGCACCAGCAGCGGCTTTTCGTATTGCCGCCGCAAGCCGGTATTTCCCTGCGACCCCGGCATCGCATCGAGCCACATGCGGAGAAAGTTGTCCTTGTCGTAAGACGTAGCCTGGCGGAAAGCCGGCATGGTCACTTCCGAACTGATGATCTGGTGAAACAGGGGCTGCAAGCCGGCCTTGGCCTGCTCCAAGGTTTCGCCGGCTTTCAGGCGGCCGTAGACGTTGACCCAACGCTGTCGCCGGTCCCACATATTGTCAAAACCGGGGCGGACGCTCGCGGCCATCGACACCGGCACGAACAGTTCGGCCGGCAGTCCCGGGTCCATCCCGTCGAACCCCGGCTGCGCGACGCCCACGATGGTGAGGGGATAGTTGTTCGCCAGAATCCTTTGCCCGATGGCGTGCGGATCTCCGGCGAAGCGCGCCTGCCAATAGGCGTAGCTGATCACCGCATACGGGCTCGCGCCCTCGCGCAGATCGTCGGCCGCGCTGAAAAGCCTCCCCGCGGCGGCATGCAGGCCGAGCAACGGAAAGTAGTTGCCGGAAACCAGTTCGCCCGTTATGACTTCGCTCTGCGCGCCAAAGCTCAGCGTGTAGTTCAAGCGGTTGCGGCACATCATACCGTTGAACACCGGGTTGCGGTCGCGCAAGTCCTGATACATCGGATAGGACAGCGCGTTGATGCCATTGTTGCCGCCGTAGTGCCGCCCGCGGCCCGCCAGCAGCACGAGGCTCTGCGGATCGCGGACCGGCAGAAGCCGCAGAATGAGCTGGTCGATCAGCGTGAAAATAGCCGTATTCGCGCCGATTCCCAGCGCCAGTGAAAGTACCGCGACCGCCGTGAAGACAGGCGTCTTACGAAAGCTACGGAACGCGTAGCGGAGATCCTGGGCAAGCTCCATGCACCTAATACTGCGTTCGCGCGAAATGGTTACGAAAAACCGAGTGGCGCGGGCCCATGGCTTGCGAACGCCGCGTCACTCCACAATCACGCGCCGCCCCTCAATGCGAAACTTTCCACTCAGCACAATCCGCAGCGCCTCCGGATAAATCTTGTGCTCTTGCTTCAAGATCCGCTCCGCGAGCGTCTCCACATCGTCGTCCGCCAACACTGGCACCGCGGTCTGGATCACGATCGGCCCCGCATCCAGTTCCTCGTCGACGAAGTGGACCGTGCACCCCGTGATCTTGACGCCGTATGCCAGCGCTTGATGCTGCGCGTCCAGACCCGGAAACGCCGGCAGCAGCGACGGGTGAATGTTGAGTATCCGGTGCGGGAATTGCCGGATGAATCCGGCGCTCAACAGCCGCATGAATCCGGCGAGACAGACTAAGTCTACCTGCCGGCTTTGTAACTCCTGCAGTAACAGCTGGTCGTAAGCTTCGCGATCCATGCCCTTCGACGGAATCGACGCTGTCACTAGCCCGCGCGCACGCGCCGCTTCCAATCCACGCGCGTCCTGACGGCTCGAAATCACCACCGCGATTTCGGCGTCCAACTCGCCATCCTCGATTTGACTCGAGATCGCTTCCAGATTCGATCCGCGTCCGGAAATCAAAATGCCTAGCCGCTTCATAGGTACTCCACTCGCGGACGTTCCGATTTCCTGCCGCGCTTGTGATCCACAACCCATCCCACGCGGATTGGCGATTCGCCCAGTTTCGCCAGCACCGCCTCCGCGCGCGCCGCGCCGCGTGCCGGAACGGCGAAAATCATCCCGATGCCCAGATTGAAAGTGCGCCGATAGTCGTCTTCCGGGATGTTTCCGATGCGCCGCAATTCCTCGAACAACGGTGGAATGCGCCAACTCGCGGTCTCAATCGCCGCCGCCAGTCCCGCAGGCAGCATGCGCGGCGTGTTATCCGTGATGCCGCCGCCGGTGATGTGTGCGGCGCCCTTCAGCAGCCTGGCCGCGATCAGCGCGCGGATGGGCTTCAAGTAACTGCGATGCACCGCCAGCAGCGCGTCGCCCACGGTGGCGTTTGCGTCGGCCGCCCCTGTTTCGAAAAGTCTCGTGTTCGGGCCGTAGCCAGCCACTTCGAACAGCAGCTTTCGCGCCAGCGAATAACCGTTGGTATGCAGCCCCGTCGATGGCAGAGCCAGCAACGCATCGCCCGCCCGAATGCTCTTGCCAGTGAGCAGCGCCGCACGCTCCGCCGCGCCCACGATGAAGCCGGCCAGGTCGTACTCGCCTTCCGCATACATTCCCGGCATCTCCGCCGTCTCGCCGCCAATCAGCGCGCAGCCGTTGTTGCGGCAGCCGCGCGCGATTCCCGAAACCACCGCGGCCGCCACACCCGCGTCCAGCTTGCCTACTGCGAAGTAATCCATGAAGAACAGTGGAATGGCGCCTTGCACGGCGATATCGTTGACGCAGTGGTTCACCAGGTCCTCCCCGATAGTCTGGTGACGGCCGGTGAGAAACGCAATCTTCAACTTGGTGCCCACGCCATCGGCGGAGCTTACCAACACCGGTTTGCGGAATCCGGCAAGCTGGAAGGCCGCGCCGAACGAGCCAATGTCAGTCAGCACGTTTCGCGTGAACGTCTGGCGGGCAAGCTTCTTGATGGAGGCCACCGCGCGATCCGCTTCGTCGATATCGACGCCAGCGTCGCGGTAGCGTAGCGTTTTGGGCTTGAGCAAATCTCAGTATACGATCAGTGGGACGGGCCTCCTGGCCGGTCCACGCGCCGGTAGGCGCGCCCAGTCGGTATTACGATCCCCGATAGTTGTAGTTCGTTGTTCAACAACCCGTCGCAGAGTAGCTATAATACAGCATTGCCTTATGAAAAAACTGGTAACAGCTCTACTTGTGATAACCGTGTACGCACTCGCCCAAGCGCCTTCGACCGTGGCGATTCACAATGCGAAAATTGTGACGGTCAGCGGGCCCGTAATCGCCAAGGGCACGGTGGTCGTTCGCAACGGATTAATTGAAGCGGTCGGGGAAAACGTGCAGGTTCCCGCCGATGCCTGGGTGGTGGATGGCGAAGGAATGACCGTCTACCCAGGCTTAATCGACGCGCTCAGTACGGTGGGAATGCCCGGCGCCGCGCCCGCAGCCACGGCTGCCGGTGGCCGCGGCGGAGGTGGACGAAACGCAGCGCAAGCCACGCCCGCGGCGGCTGCTCCCGCGGCGCGCTCGAACGGTCCGGAAGACCGGCCGCAGACCACCAGCTGGCTGTTGGCGGCGGATGAGATTCAAGCCACCGACCGGCGCATCGAAACCGTTCGCGGCTCGGGCATCACCACGGCCGTCACCTACCCCGAGCGCGGCATCTTCGCCGGCCAGGGCGCGGTGATCGACCTGATCTCCGGTGAAAAGTCCGGTGAGATGGTGGTAGCCTCGCCCACGGGTCAGTACATCACCCTGGGACGCGGAGGATTCGGCGGCGGCGGTGGTGGCGGATTTCCCGCCTCGCTGATGGGCGTCCTCGCCTACATCCACCAGATCTATCTCGATGCCGAGCATTACACGCTGGTCAAGGCGGCTTATGACAAGAACCCGAGCGGCATGCAGCGGCCGCAGTATGATCGCGCGCTCGAAGGCGTGCTCGATTCCAAACGCATCCTGCTGCCCGCCAACCGGGAGGTGGAGATCGACCGCATGATTCATTTCTCGGCGGAATTGAAGCAGCCTACTATCCTATATGGAGTGCGCGAAGCCTACCGGCCCGAAGCGGTCGCACTGCTCAAGAAAGCCGGGCTGCCGGTTTTGGTCAGCATGCACTGGCCCGAGCCTGGCCGCGGCGCCGACGTGCATTTGGAAGACGAAACCTTGCGTCAGCTTGAGACTTACGACCAGGCCGCCTCCGCGCCCGCGCTGCTGCAAAAGGCGGGCGTGAAGTTCGCGCTTTACGCCGATGGCCTCGACGCGCCCCGCGACATACAGCGCGCGGTGAAGAAGGCCATGGATGCGGGTCTTTCGCGCGAAGATGCTTTGCGCGCACTGACGCTTACGCCCGCTGAGATTTACGGCGTGGCCGACCGCTTGGGCAGCATCGAAAAGGGGAAGATCGGTAACCTTGTCGTTACTAAGGGCGAGATCTTCGAGAACAGCACGAAGATCGAAATGATATTCATCGACGGCAGGAAGTACACGCCCGCGGCTGAAGCTGTTACGGGCGGCCGCGGTGCGGCAACCGATAATCCTGGAGGAAATCAATGAGAAAGCTATTATTGGCCGCGCTGGCTGTATTGACTGCCGCGCTGGCTCCTTTATACGCGGAGACTATCGTCATCCGCAACGCCGTGATCATGACTGTCACTAAGGGCACCGTGCATGGCTCCATCGTGGTGAAAGACGGAAAGATCGCCGACATCGGCGAGAAGGTAATGGAGCCCACCGGCGCCACTATCATAGACGCCGGCGGGCAATACGTGATTCCCGGAATCATCGATTGTCACTCGCACATCGCCGGCGATGGCGGCATCAACGAAGGCAGCGTGTCGGTGTCGTCCATGGCTAACATCAAAGACATCATCAACCCCGAAGACATCGCCATCTATCGCGCGCTGGCGGGCGGAGTAACTACGGCGAACATTCTGCATGGCTCGGCTAACTCCATCGGCGGCCAGACCATCGTGCTCAAAATGCGCTGGGGCAAAGACGCTCAGTCGATGATATTCGAAGGCGCCAAGCCCGGCATCAAATTTGCGCTGGGTGAGAACGTGAAGCGCTCCGGCAATCCGCAGGGTGGCCGCGGCGCCGCCGGTACAACGGTTCAGGCGCGCTATCCCGCAACCCGCATGGGCGTGGAGGACGTAATCCGCGAGGCATTCACCGAAGCTAAGGCTTACAAGGCCGAGTGGGACGATTACAAAGCTAAAGTGGCGCGCGGCGAGCACCCCATTCCGCCGCGGACCGACCTCAAGCTTGAGCCGCTGAAGGAAGTGCTCGAAGGCAACCGCTATGTGCATGCGCACTCCTACCGCGCCGACGAGATCCTGATGTTGATGCGCGTGGCCGACGACTACGGCTTCAAAATCCGCACTTTCCAGCACGTGCTCGAAGGTTATAAGGTGGCTAAGGAAATGGCCGCGCACGGCGCCGGTGGTTCTACCTTCAGCGATTGGTGGGATTACAAAGTGGAGGCCGTGGACGCCATTCCATATAACGCCGCCATCATGCAAAAGGCCGGCGTAGTAGTTAGTCTGAACAGCGACGACGCCGAGTTAATGCGGCACCTCAATACCGAAGCGGCCAAGACCATGAAGTACGGTGGCATGACAGAGACCGAAGCGCTTTCCATGGTGACCATCAATCCGGCGAAGCAATTGGGAATCGATAACCGCGTCGGTTCCATTGAAGTGGGCAAGGACGCCGACTTAGTGCTCTATGATAAGTACCCGCTCTCGGACTATGCCAAAGTGGAAAAGGTACTCATTGACGGTGCCATCTATTTCGATCGCGACAAGGAAGTCAGTTCGCGCGCGGCCGAGGCTGCCGCCAAGCAGAAGCTGGTGGACAAACTGAAGCAGCAACAGCAGCAGAATGGCGGTCGCGGCGGCCGCGGCGGGAGGATCGGATGAAGCTGCTTGGCATCTTACTAACAAGCGCGCTGGCTGCGCTGGCGGCAGCGAACGATACCTTCCTCATCCGCGACGCGGATGTCTACCCGGTTACTGCCAAGGAAATGAAGGGCGTTTGCGTCCTGATCCGGGATGGAAAAATCGCCGAGATCGCACCCAAAATCGTCCCGCCCAAAGGCATGAAGGTCGTCGAGGGTAAAGGACTGCGCGTATATCCGGGCATGATCGATTCGGACACCAATCTCGGTCTGCAGGAAATCGAATCCGTGCGCGAGAGTGTGGATACGGGCGAACTGGGCGAGTTTATGCCGCAGCTTCGCGCATTGGTCGCCGTCAATCCGGCTAGCGAACACTTCGGCGTCGTGCGCGTGAACGGCATCACTAGCGCCATGACGTTTCCGAATGGCGGCGGCGGGGGTGGACGCGGGGGTGGGCGCGGCCAATCCATCGCGGGCCAAGCGGCTCTGATCCACACCGACGGCATGACGTGGGAAGAAATGGAAATCAGCCGTTCCGCGGCCGTACAGTTGACTTTTCCAAGTGTGGGCGGCGGTGGACGCCGTGGCGGCGGCGGTGGCGGACTGCCTGACGAAATTGCGGCGGAGTTCGGCGGCGCGGCGGGCGGCGCTAACGCGCGCCGCAATGTCGACGAGGCCATCGCCAAGATCAACGATTTCTTCGACGACGCGCGGCGTTACAAGGCAGCCAAAGCCGCCAATCCTCCAGGTTTTGTGACAGACTTGAAGTTTGAGGCGATGATTCCGGTACTCGATGGAAAGGTGCCGCTGGCTGTTTCCGCCGGCCAGGCCGAAGCCATCCACGACGCCATTGCGTTCGCCGACAAACAACATGTCCGCATCGTAATTATGGGGCCGCGCGAGATAGGCAAAGTAGGTCCGGAGCTGAAGTCACACAACATCCCGGTGATTCTGGGCCGTGTGCTGGCTTTGCCGGAACATCCGGACGACGCTTACGAAGCCGCCATGATGCTGCCGGAAGAATTTTACAAAGCCGGCGTCAAGTTCGCGTTCGGCACCTTCACCAACGAGTTTGTGCGCAACCTGCCGTTTCAGGCGGCCGCGGCCGTAGCCTTCGGTCTGCCGCAGGACGAGGCGCTGAAGGCAGTCACCATCAATCCCGCCGAGATCTGGGGAGTGAGCGATAAAGTGGGGTCGGTGGAAAAGGGTAAGTGGGCCGACTTACTGATTACCAACGGAGACCCGCTGGAGATTCAGACTAAGATCGAGCATGTCTACATCAAGGGCATGGAGGTGGATCTGAGTAACAAGCAAACCCGCCTCTACGACAAATACATCAGCCGTCAGTAAGACAGGCCTCCTGGCCTGTCTACTTTCCTGTCATCGACGAATATGATGTATGCTTCAGCAGATATGATGATCATGTCATAGCTTATGGACAGACGAACCCTAGTTCAACTAATCACCGTGCTGGCCGCCGCTCGCCCGGCCGTCTCTCAAGATCGCTCTGGACGCAGCGCCGCGCCTCCTCAAGCCGGGCGCGCCGCCGCTCCCCAGGCCGGCCGCGGCCAGCAGGCGCCGATGCGCGTCACCAAGGAAGAGATCACCGGCGCCCTGAAATTGATGGGCCTGGAATTTACCGACGCCGAAATCGACATGATGCTGCGCCCCGTCAACACCGCGCTGGGCAGTTACGAGTCGCTGCGCAAGGTCGAGATCGGCTACGGCGTCGAGCCGGCGTTCCACTTCCAGCCGGGCTTGCCCAACCGCGCTGCCATCAAAGGGCCGCAGCGGTTTGACACTACCATTCCCAAAGTGGGCGCCGCCAAGGCCCCCGCGAACCTCGAAGACGCCGCTTTCTGGCCGGTGACGCAGCTCGCGCCGCTGATTCGCTCGCGCGCCGTCTCGTCCACCGACCTGACCAAGATGTACATCGACCGCATGCAGCGGTATTCGCCCAAGCTGCTCTGCCTCATCACCCTCACCGAAGATCTGGCGCTCGAGCGCGCGGGCGACGCGGACAAGGAAATCCGCCAGGGCAAATATAAAGGACCGCTGCACGGCATCCCGTTCGGCGTCAAAGACCTTTTCGATACAAAGGGCATCCGGACCACCTGGGGCGCCGAGCCGTTTCAGGACCGCATACCCGACGAAGACGCCACTTGCGTCGACCGTCTGCACAAAGCCGGCGCCGTGCTCATAGCCAAGCTTTCCATGGGCGCGCTGGCGCAGGGCGATTTGTGGTTCAACGGCCGCACCCGGAATCCGTGGAACACCGAGAGCGGGTCCAGCGGATCGTCGGCCGGTTCGGCGTCCGCCACCTCGGCCGGGCTGGTCGGGTTCGCGTTGGGCACCGAGACGCTCGGCTCCATCGTTTCGCCCAGCACGGTTTGCGGCACGGTGGGGCTGCGTCCCACCTATGGCCGCGTCAGCCGGCACGGCGCCATGGCGCTGAGCTGGACCATGGATAAGATCGGCCCCATCTGTCGCGGCGTGGAAGATTGCGCCCTCGTGCTGAACGCGATCTACGGCCCCGACGGACACGACCGCAGCGTCGGCGCCGATCCGTTCCACTGGGAGCCGCGCAAGCCTCTGAAGAGTTTGAAGGTGGCCGTCATGCAGTCGATGTTCGACCGCGCCGGCGCGGGCCGCGGCGGAGGCGGCGGCGGTGGCGGCCGCGGCGCCGACCCTAACGCCGCTGCCGAGATGAAGGCCATGTACGCGCAGGCGCTCGACGATATCCGGAAGGCCGGCGTGACCATGACGCCGGTGGAATACGAGGAGGGCGGCTTATCCATGCGGTTCCTTTTGGAAGCGGAAGGCGCCGCCGCGTTCGACGACATCACCCGCGACGGCGAAGTGCGTACGCTCAAGGGGCAGGCCGCGGGCGACTGGCCGAATACCTTCCGCACATCGCGGCTGATTCCGGCCGTAGAGTATATCCGCGCGCAGCGTGCGCGCACGCAGGTGGTAGAAAAGTTCGAGCGCTTCATGGCCGAATGGGACGTCGTCGTCATCCCCACGAACTCTCTGCTCACCACCACGAACCTCACCGGAAATCCGCAAGTGGTGATGAAGTGCGGCTTCACCGGCGGGCTGCCGCGGTCGATCAGTTTCCTCGGTAAGATCTACGATGAGGGCTCGCCCCTGCGCGTCGCCATGGCGTATGAGCAGGTCACTGAGTGGCACAAAAAGAACCCAACGCTGACAGCCTGATGAGCCAGCCGCAATCGAGCGACCGCGCAGCCGTAGGGCGGACCCCCTGGTCCGCGGGGGTCCCCCTGGCCCCGCTCTTCGACCCGCCAAATCAGTCCGACGCGATCCCTGAGAAGCCGACCGGGGGGGCGGCCGCGGACCAGGGGGTCCGCCCTACAACTCCGATGCGGTTGGTCATCGTTTATCGGCCATGTGGCCGCAGTAGAAAGCTTGTTGAGCGATGCGGGCTAGGCCAAGCATGAACCGAAGGCTATTCATCGTCACCGTCGCGGCCGGCGCCGCGGAACTAGCGCGCGCGCAGCGCCGCGGTCCAGAGCCAGCCGCCGTTCCCGACGTCATCAAAAACCTCAAGCCGATGCTGGACGGCGTTCAACCCATCACCGTCGCCGAGCGCGCCGCGCGCATCGAAAAAGCGCGCCGTCTGATGCGCGATAACAAAATCGGCGCCGTCCTCTGCCAGGCCGGCTCGAGTCTGTACTACTACACTGGTGTGCGTGGGGGCGCAAACACCTGGGTGCTCCCCGCCAAGGGAGAGCCGGCGTCGTTTGAGCCCGAGGAAGGCGACGCCCCATACCAGCGCATCGCGCAGTTTCTGAAGTCGGCGGCCGCCGCCAAAGTTGGCATCGAAGAGCGCACGCCGTTCGCCGTAATCGACGGACTGCGCAAAGAGTTCCCCGCCGCCGAATTCGTCAGCGCAGATCCGGTTACCATAGGTTGCCGCGTCATCAAATCGCCCGCCGAAATTGCGCTCCTGCAGCGCGCCAACGATATCACCATCGCCGCCTACAAAGCGGCGTTTCAGACCCTGCGCGAGGGTATGACGCAGGGCGAGCTCAGCGCCAATATCGCCGCGGCCTACCGCGCGCTGGGCGTGCAGGGCAACGCCATGGCGATCTTTGGAAAGTACACCGCGTTTCCGCATGGCAGCATCCAGCCGCAGCAGCTTCGCGAAGGCGACATGGTGCTGGTCGACGATGGATGCAGCGTGGAAGGCTATCAATCGGACATCACCCGCACCATCGTCTTCGGCAAGCCAACCCGGCGTCAAACTGAGATCTGGAACCTCGAGCGCAAGGCGCAGGATGCCGCGCTGGCCGCCGCCAGGCCGGGTGCGGCGTGCGAATCCGTCGACGCAGCCGCGCGCAAAGTGATCACCGACGCCGGCTTTGGCCCCGGCTACAAAGTCCCCGGATTGCCGCACCGCACCGGCCACGGCATCGGGCTCGACGGGCATGAGTGGACCTACCTGGTGAAGGGCAACCGGACCCAACTGCAGCCCGGCATGTGCTTCAGCGACGAGCCGACCATCGCGATTTACGGCGAATTTGGCGTGCGCCTGGAAGATTGCATGTATATCACCGAAAGCGGCGCGCGCATGTTTACAAAACAGAGTCCTGCCATCGATAATCCGTTTGGATAACAGCATGCCGCAAACCACCGAAGTTTCCGCCGAAACCTACCAGCAGCGTTTGACCAAACTGCAGGACGCCATGAAGGAGTTCGGCCTGCAGGCCATCGTGCTTGAGCCCGGACCGGCCATGGTCTACCTCACCGGCGTGCGCTGGGGAAAGAGCGAGCGCACCTTCGCCGTTGTGCTGCCCGCCAAAGGCGCGCCGGCCTGGGTGCTGCCGGGTTTCGAAGAGATGCGCGCGCGGGAATTGATCCGCCCCGGCGACGATATCCGCGTCTGGCAGGAAGACGAGAGCCCATATCAGCGCATCGTGCAGGCGCTGAAAGATCGCGGAATCGCAACCGGCCGCGTGGGTATCGACGACGGCGCACGCTTCTTCGTATTCGATGGCATCCGCAAGCTGGCGCCCGCGATGGATTACGTCAGCGCCATGGCCGCGCTGAAAGCCGCGGGCGTCGATCTGACTCAGGCGGCCGGCAGAGGCCGCGGCGCCCGCAAGTAATCCCTCGCCCGAACTGTCGCGCGCCGCGGAATCGGGGGCTACGGCGGCGGTTCAGTAAGGATATGTTTGCGACGCCCACCACGGACGCTGCAAGCGCGTCCCCTCATCGCGCTCTCTGCAAAGCGCTGCCATGCCAGCTCCACATCGACAGGCTTCATGCTGAATCCCTCGATATACGTCGCGCCCGGTGTGTGGTTCTCTCTACTCATCCGAGTTGCATCAATATATACGTAGCCGCAATGGCGATATCCGGCCCGTAAATGAGAAGTGGATTTCCATTTACGGCTACTCTAGTATTGCGTTTCATTAAAACATATCCAATTAAATTGGACGCCGAAGTTCAGTACTGCCTTCTTGTCAACCAGCCGGGACGAGCGTCCGAAGTTGGTTGCCAGCCCACACAGAAGGTGTTTTGGGCCGCCGATGAACGCGGATAAACGCCGATAAATAAAGCATAATTCTTATCGGCGTTCATCGGCGTTTATCGGCGGCCAATGCCTCTTTTCGATTTTTGGTCTCTGCCTTCCAGTGTGAATGATGCTCGCATCACAAAACAAAGCATTATGGAAATGTTTTATCGAAACGCTTTACTAGTTACTGTGAGTTACCGCGGAGCCGTTCCACCAGGTCGTCCGGAATTCGCAGATTTCCGGCGCCGGCGCCCAGCATCACTCCAGGCTTCACCGCGCCGTGGAAATCGGAGCCCCCGGTCACGTGCAGGTCGTATTGGCGCGCCAGTTCCAGATAAAGCTGCGTGTCGGACGCGGTGTGGTCGCTGTGATAGGCTTCGATGGCGTTGAGGCCGCTGGCGCACAACTCCGGCATCAGCGCGCAAATATCGCCCTTAACGCGGATGGGGTGCGCCAGCGAAGCGATGCCGCCGGCCTGGCGAATACGCTGCACGCCTTCGGCGAAAAGCGGTTCCTCGCGGTAGACATAACCTTTCGCGGACTCGTCCAGATAATCGTCGAAGGCCTCGCGCAGGTTCTTCACATAGCCCTTTTCCACCATCAACTGCGCGAAGTGGGGGCGGCCGGTCATGCCGCGTCCGCGCGCTTCGGCCTCGGCCAGGGTGATGTCGAAGCCCAGCTCTTGCAGGCGCGCTACCAGACGCACATTGCGGTCGCGGCGCGCGGCTTGCAAATCGAGAATCCAGCGCCGAAAATCGAGGAGAAGCTCCGGCTTGAAGAAATAGCCTAGCAGGTGGACGGAACGGCCGTGCAGTTTGGTGGAAAGCTCGATGCCGCAGACCAGATTCACGCCCGAATCGCGCGCGGCGGCGACGGCCAGGTCGTAGCCCGCGAAGGTGTCGTGATCGGTGATGCCGAGCGTGTCCACTCCCGCGCGGGAGGCTTCGGCGATCAGTTGTGCGGGCGAAAAGGTCCCGTC
This sequence comes from Bryobacteraceae bacterium, assembly GCA_049522755.1. Lineage (GTDB taxonomy): Bacteria > Acidobacteriota > Terriglobia > Bryobacterales > Bryobacteraceae > PALSA-243. The sequence goes on from JBEKNN010000033.1 coordinate 23,631, forward strand.
CGATTCATTGGTGTGAGAGTGCAGATCGATCAAAGGAGACTAGACCTAAACGCTCTAGTGTAGCCCAAATCAGCTCGACGCTTTGCTCGGGCGTCTCTATCGAGGAATTCACCGTGACCTCGGGCGCGAGCGGGGGCTCGTAGGGGTCGGAAACGCCGGTAAAGTGGGGGATTTCCCCGGCCAGCGCCTTCTTGTAGAGACCCTTCACATCGCGTTCGGCCAGCACCTCGATGGGGCACTCCACGTACACCTCGACAAAGTTGGGAATGCGCGCGCGAAGTTCGTCGCGGACTGCTCGATAGGGCGAAATGGCGGCAGCCATGGAGATCACACCGTGGCGCGAAAGCAGCTCGCAGACGAAACCGATGCGGCGGACGTTCTCGTCGCGATCCTCCTTGCCGAATCCCAGGCCCTTGGAAAGATGAGTGCGGACTACGTCGCCATCCAGCACTTCCACCTTGGCTCCGGCCGCGCGCAGGCGCTGTTCCAGCAGGCTGGTGATGGTGCTCTTTCCGGCCCCGGAGAGACCGGTGAACCAGAGCGTGAAACCCTGATGTTTCATGATACGCCGCTCATGATGCGCCGCTCACGATTCGCCGCCTCATGACGCCCGGCGTACCTTTCCATCGGGATCGAAATGGATACCGCATTCTTTCCTGGCATCCTGCTCCCACCACCAGCGGCCGGCGCGCTGGTCTTCGCCGGGTTCGACGGCGCGGGTGCAAGGCGCGCAGCCGATGCTGCTGTAGCCTTGCGCATAGAGCGGATGCACCGGAACACGGTTGGCGCGGGTATATTCCTCGACTTGTGCGGCGGTCCAATCGGCGAGCGGATTGATCTTGACCGGCGTGGCGGATAGCTCAACCTTGGGCGTGTGGGCGCGGGTTTCCGATTGATCGCGGCGGATGCCGGTGGCCCACGCGCGCAGCGTCGCGAGTTTGCGCTCCAGCGGCCGGACCTTGCGGACGTCGCAGCAGAGACGGCGCGATTCGACGCTATCGTAGAACAGGTTCTCGCCGCCGATGGATACCATTTCCTGCACCTCGGCGGCGTCGGGCAAGACGATTTCGATGGCTATGCCGTAGCGCAGGTGCACGGTTTTGATCATGCGAAGCGTTTCGACGGGAAGGCGGCAAGTATCGAGGGTGAAGACCCGCACGCCAGGCGCGATGCGCGCGGCAAGATCCACAATCACCATGCCTTCTTTCTGAAAGCTGGTGGCAATGGCAAACGAATCGCCGTAACTCTCGATTGCCCACGAGAGGATTTTTGAAGCCGAAGCAGCTTCAAAATGAAGAATATCAGCCAATCTCCATCAAGATTACGGTCTAGGTACGCGTCTTGTCAACCGTCCTGGGTGAGTGAGGAAGTGACACGTGGGAAGTCTAGGGGCAAGCAAATTGCGGGCCGAACTAGTTAGAGAGTCATACTTCTTACCTACGTTAATCAGGCAAGCGATGTACTCTCTTTAGTTGTGTCTAGCCCACATAGCTTCATAACGAAATGACGCCTCCAAGCGTTTCGGCAAGACTCGGCGAATAGGTCGTTTGTCACCACGGGCGGCTCCGTTTCGCGACATACTTCCTGCAAGTCCGTGACTCTCAATCGCCGGGAACTTCTTGCCGGCCCATGGCGCTTGCTTCGAACGAACCGCCAGCCTGGAGAGAGAGGCGGATTGGCAGTACGATCTGTTATAACGGGAGCCATATGAAACGGCGAAATTTTGTGGCGGCGGCCGCGGCTGGCCTGGCGGCTCCGGCGATGGCGGAAGAGACCGCGAAGAACCAGTACTTCGCGTTGCGTTATTACTTCATGCAGACCGGCCCGCAGGTCGATCGCACCACGCAGTATCTCAGCGGCGCGTATTTGCCGGCGGCGCGGCGGGCGGGCGTGAAGGCTTCGGGATTCTTCAGTCCGGTGATCGGCGAGCGCAGCCCGTTCATCTTGTCCCTGTCGGTTTACGCCTCCGCGGCTGCGATGGAAGCGGCGAACCTGCACCTCGCCGCGGACAAGGAGTTTCTGAAGGGCTGGGAGGATTACAACATCATCGGCGAGCCGGCCTATTCGCGCATGGAGACGGCGCTGCTGCGGGCTTTCGACGGCATCCCGGAATTAACGGCGCCGCCGACCGACGCCAAACGCGCAGCGCGGACCTTCGAGATGCGCACGTATGAATCGATCAACGAGAAAGCCTCGCGGCGGAAGATCAAGATGTTCGAGGACGGCGAGGCGGCGATTTTCCGGCGGCTGGGGATGAGCCCGGTCTTCTTTGGCCAAACCATTTTCGGACGGAATCAGCCCAGTTTGACGTACATGCTGGCCTTCGACGACCTGGCTTCCCGCGAGCGCCTGTGGAAGGCGTTCGGCTCCGACCCCGCGTGGCAGAAGCTGCGGTCGCAGCCCGGATTAAGCGACGCGGAGATTGTATCGAACATCAGTAATGAGATCTTGCGGCCGCTGGCATTTTCGGAGATACGATGAATGCTTCACGCAAGGTGCGTTAAGCGGCTTACGATCCGAGGGGCTTCGTAATCGCCTGGCGAATCGCGGCAAGCGGGGCATCGGCGTGAAATACCACGCTGCCGCCCGAGGCTTCCGCGCCGAGCCGCCGCCAGAGCTGGTCCAGATCGGTGACGACGGGTTTATCTTTCATCTGGCCATACAATTCGGTGAGCACCGGAACTTTCACGGCGGCGTCGCCGGCGGCAAACGCATCTTCGATGGACCAATCGTACTCGATGGTCCCGCCCGCCGCCAGAATGCCGCGAAGCGCGTGCTGCAGGCCAACGCGGTTCGAGGTTCGCTCGCGAATCCGCACGTCGGCCAGCAGGCAGAAGATGGCGCCGCCCCAGTAAGTGCGTCCCCAGGTGTGCGTGCCGTCAAGGCCGCGGTCGCCCGGCCCGGGCTGTCCCTGGTGCATGTCGCGCATCATATCGCCCCATACCTGCTGCACCGTGACCGTGCCGATTTGTGCGCGCGCGATGGGCTCGGCGTAAACCGCGATGCCTTCCTCAATCCAATTGTGCTGGCGCCGCATGGATGGGAAGCCCAGGTGGAGGAACTCGTGCGTCATAGTCCAATCGTCGTCGAGCTGGCGGCGCGTCGAGTGTTGGCCCACGCTCATAACGGTGCGCGGCCCTTCGCCGTAGGTAGTGCCGCGTAGCACGCCGGCGCGGCCCTCCGCGGCGCGGATGCGAACCGAGACAGCAGGTACGGGAAATTTTCCGTAATAGGCGGAAGCGCCGCGCGCAGCCACCGAGATCCAGCCGAGGATGGCGGGTGGACCGAGGTCGAAACTGCCCGGCGTGAACGTAACATTGACGATGGATTCGCCCGCGGTGACCTGAAAGCTCTGGTCGTCGTCGGCCGCAAGTGGGATGGATGATCCGAAGGCGCAGGCGCCAAGCGCGAGGATTTCCCTGCGCGACAGGTGCTGCCGGCGTGAGAGGTGGACCGCGTTCGTACGCGATTTCATTCGGTTGTCACAGTTCCTCGCCGGCGCGCGATCGGGCGCCATGTTGCATTGCCCATGACACAAAGCCCATGGACGCGGTACGCACTCCGTAAATATTGACGGAATCGACTGCTTCCAGGTTATGCCACTTCGGTTATGCCACTTCGGTTATGCCAAACGATTGCCGCGCAGATCGGCCTTGCTTAGGCCGCGTAACGAAGTTCGCGAACTAACATCCGATTTCGCTCGCTGCTACGTAAACTTGTTTGACTGACAGTTTAGGCCGCCAGGTTATACGGTACAATCGCAGCCAAAGGCCCACTGTCGGTCAATTAACGCATTTGAGGAGAAGATAGGCATGAAAGTTTCGAAGAATTCACTGTTACTAACGGCGGCATTCACCGGTTTACTCGGCGGAACGGTCGCGCGCGCGACTACCCCGGCATCCCCGGATTCGGCCAGCCAGGATACCGCGAAGCAGAGCGCCACGAAAGTAGAAAAGCACGCTTGTGCGGGAAAGAACTCCTGCAAGGGCAACGGCGGCTGCGCTACCGACGGGTCCAAGAAGAACATGTCTGCGGCGGCGAAAGTCACGGCGAAGCACTCCTGCGCGGGCAAGAACGACTGCTCGGGCCAAGGCGGCTGTGCTACCGACGGGTCCGCCAAAAAGAAGTAGCCAGGATTTTTCGACGCAGAGACGCTGAGACGCTGAGGAAAACGCAGAGCGGATATAGGCGGATTGATTATTCAGAATTAAGTTTTCTCTGCGCCGATCTCTGCGTCTCCGTGTCTCTGCGTCAAATTCGTTAGTCCCCAGTATGCCTGCCAATTCTTTCAACGGATTCACGGATTATGGAGTCGGTATCGGCCTCCGCATCCCGCACTACGGCCATATCTTCGAGCGCAAGCCAGTGGTGGACTGGTTCGAGATCATCTCCGAAAACTTCATGGTGGATGGCGGGCGTCCCCTCGCGGTGCTCGACCGGATCCTGGAACGCTACCGGGTGGTGCAGCACGGCGTATCGATGTACTTCGGGTCGGCCGAGCCGCTCAACCGCGAGCATTTGCGGCGCTTGAAAACGCTGGTGAGGCGAACCAAAACGCCGTGGCTCAGCGATCATCTCTGCTGGGGCAGCGTGGATGGCCGCTACACCCACGATCTGCTGCCCATGCCATACACGTTCGAGGCGGCCGCGGTGACGGCGCGCAAGATTCGCGAGGCGCGCGATTTTCTGGAGGTCCCCATCGCCGTGGAAAACGTCAGCAGCTACGCCGAATTCCACGTCTCGGAAATGAGCGAATGGGAATTCCTGAATGAAGTGGTGGAGCGCGCCGATTGCGGCATCCTGCTGGACGTGAACAACATTTACGTCTCCTCGCAGAATCACGATTTCGATCCGTTCGAGTATCTGAATGCCGTGCCCGCGCATCGCGTGGCGCAGATTCACGTCGCGGGGCATTCCAGGTATGAGAAATACATTCTGGATACGCACGACCACGCGGTGATCGACCCGGTATGGAAGCTGTACGAACACGCCATCGCGCGCGCCGGCGTCACGGCGACGCTGCTCGAATGGGACGACCGCATTCCGTCGTTCGATGAAGTGCACGCCGAAGCGCGCAAAGCTGAGCGCTACCTGCCTGCGCCGGTAACGGGTTTGGCGCCGGCATGACTCTCGCGGAGTTGCAGAAGCGCGCCGCGGCCGCGATCATGGCGCCGCTGACAGCGTCCGACGGCATGGCCGTCAAGTGGCGCAGCGAGGCCGATGCGCTCATCAAGCCTAACAGCCGATTGGCGCCCCTCGAACGCCTGGAGATTTATAGCCGCAGCTACTGGTTCCGCGTTCTGGATTGCCTCTATGACGATTTCCCGGGGCTCTGCGCGGTGCTGGGGCAGCGCGCCTTCAACCGGCTTTCTCGGGCATACCTGACCGAGCGGCCGTCGGAATCTTTCTCGCTGCGCAATCTGGGTGCGGGACTCCAACAGTGGTTGCTCGCGCATCCCGAATACGCCGGACGGCATTTCGATCTGGCGCTGGACATGGTGCGGCTGGAGTGGGCGCACATAGAGGCATTCGACGGCGAGGCGCGGAAGCCGCTGGGGCCGGAGGACCTGTTGGAATTGGGTCCGGAGCTACGGATGGGGTTGCAGCCGCATTTGACGCTGCTCGAATTGAAATATCCGGTGGACGATTTGCGGATCGCGGTGAACCAGAAACTGGAAGAGCACGACAGCGCCAGCAACGCGGTGGCCCAGCGTGACCATCACCGCACCGTCCGGCGATACCGGCGCTTGACGCCGCAGCCGATCCATCTGGCCGTCTACCGCGCGGAAGATTTTGTATGGTACCGGCGCCTCGATGCCGGCGAATACCAACTGCTCGAAGCGCTGGGGCAAGGCTTACCGATTGGCGAGGCGCTCGAAAAGGCGACGCAGGGCAGCGCGGTCGCCGAAGAGCGTTTAGGGGCGGCGGTGCAGGAGTGGTTCGCTGCGTGGGCGCGTATGGGTTGGCTGTGCGCGGCCGGCGGGACGAATGCTTGAACTGACTTTGTAAGAATAGCGCGCTACGCTCGTCTAATAGATATTCATGTCCAAAGTATTGTTACGTGGAATTGGGTTACGTGGAATTAGGTTACGTGGAATTGGCGCTGGACTGCTGCTCGTAGCAGGCGCGGCGTTCGCCCAAACCCCGGCCGCCCCGGCCGCTGGCCCGACATTCGAGGTTGCGTCCGTCAAACTGGCGGGGCCCCCCGATCCGGCGAGAATGATGTCCGGCCGTGTGGGCATGAAGGTGGATGGAGCCCGAGTCGATATCGGTTTCTTGTCGCTATCGGACTTGATCGCCGTCGCCTATCGCGTGAAGGCTTACCAGATCTCGGGCCCGGATTGGATGTCCGCGCAGCGATTCGATATTATGGCCAAGCTGCCGGCTGGCGCCAGCCAGGACCAGGCGCCCGAGATGTTGCAGGCTTTGCTGGCCGAGCGGTTTAAGCTGACCGTACATCGGTCGAACAAGGACATTCAGATTTACGCGCTGGTGGTGGGAAAGAACGGTCCGAAGCTGAAGGAGTCGCCTCCGGATGAGCCTGCTGCCGCCGCCGCAGATGGCGCCGCGCCATCCACAGACACCTCCCTACACATCAGCGGCGACCCCCAGAAGGGCCTGACGGTCTCTAACGGGCTAGGTTCCGGGACTGTCAAAATCACCATGGCCAACGGCGCAATGCACATGGAATCCGCGAAGATGAGCATGACGCAGTTTGCCGAAGCGCTGTCGCGTTTTTTGGACCATCCGGTAATGGACATGACGGAGATCAAGGGGAACTACCAGGTGGCGCTCGACCTTTCCATGGAAGATATCATGAACGCGGCCAGGTCGGCAGGCATGCAGGGTCCGGGACCCGGCGGTGGTGGATTGCCCGGCAGGGGTCCGGCTGAGGGCGCGTCCGATCCACGCGGCTCTTCGCTCTTCAACAACGTGCAGCAGCTTGGGCTCAAGCTGGAAGCGCGCAAGGCGCCGGTGGATCTGATCGTGATCGACCACCTGGAAAAGCTGCCCACTGAGAACTAGCGCCCATCGGACGCGCCCCATTCTACTGTGCGGTCCCGCAGCGCAATTTGAGCGGTTCAGGAAGCGCGCTCGTGCTATGTTGAATGCAACATGAAAAGCTTCAGGACCGGAATGCGGTGCCTCTTTGTCGCATTTCTCATCGCCGCGGCCGCGCACGCCGAGTCGGTGGTCTATAGTTTTATTGGAACCGATAATTCCGGACAGGTCCCAGAGTTAGAGGAGTTCCAATTGATTGTGCCCGACTTTATCGACACGCCACCAAACGGTTTGGGCGTGGCCTTCACTTGCGATCAGTTGGATTCGAGTATAAATTGCGGTAGTCCCGGCGTCATTTTCAGCGATCAAGCCGTCCTCGGGGCTTTCTCCGCTCAGTTGCAATTCGACGCTCCAACTGTCGGCTCTATATTTGAGTTTCCAGCCGATGCATTTGCAACGCCCGGAAGCTATAGCAGCGAGCCGGGTGCGGTCAACACGGGCTCCTTAACCGTGGACGAATTGCCAGAGCCTGGTTCCATCGAGCTAACGCTCGGGGCCGGGCTGCTATTTCTCTTCATCCGCGGTAGAAGCGCCGCGATGGCCGGGGCTGCGAACCCAGCCGCACGCGTTAGCAAGCCGTAATCGCCAACAGTTCTCGCCGCGCGCCTCCTCTGATAACCTAAGAGTAAATGCGCATTCTGGTCGTCGAGGACGAAAAACGTATCGCCGACTTTCTCTGCCGCGGCCTTCAGGGCGCGGGCTACGCGGTGGACGCGGCGGCTACCGGCGGCGTGGCTCTGGAGCATTCCCACGCCACCGATTACGACCTGGTGATTCTCGACCTCATGCTGCCCGATATGGATGGCCTGCAGGTACTGGAAAAGATTCGCAACCGCAAGGTGGGGCCGCCGGTGCTTATCTTGAGCGCTCGCGGCGCGTTGGACGACCGCGTCAAGGGGCTCGAAGCCGGCGCCGACGATTACCTCACCAAGCCGTTCGCCTTTGTGGAATTACTGGCGCGCGTCCGCGCCCTGTTGCGCCGCGGGCAGCCTACGCCTGAGAAGTTGCAAGTGGCCGATCTGGGCCTCGACGCGATCCGCCGCAAGGTAACGCGCGGCGGCGAAGCCATCGAGCTTGCGCCCAAAGAGTTCGGCATCCTCGAATACATGATGCGCAACCGCGGACGCCCGCTGAGCCGCACCATGATCGTAGAGCACGTTTGGGACATGGATTATGACGGCCTCACCAACATTGTGGACGTCTACATCCGGCACCTGCGGAGCAAGATCGACGACCGGTTCCAGCAGAAGCTCATCCAGACCGTGCGCGGCATCGGGTACATGATCGAAGCGCCCGATAAGCCGCCGGAGCGGCCGGTGGAGCAGGCTTCGGAACGGCAGGCGTAACATGCGGCGGCCCGACCTCGGGAGGCTGTCGCGCGGACTTCGCTTCCGCTTGACGGCCAGCTACGCCCTGATTTTCGCGCTGCTGTTCATCGTATTCGCGGCGCTCTTCCGCGAACGGCTCAAGACCACCCTGGCCGAGCAGAGCCAGGACGATCTCAATCAGGAATGGGCGGCGATGAAGGGCGGCTATCTCGAAATCGACCGCGGCGTCCAACCTCCCGGGAGCCCCGAAAAGGCTTTCTGGAAATACGATGAAACCGATCAGGACGAGAGCCGCACATTCGCGGAGATCAAGAGCCTGTACCTGATCGCCGATGCCCGCGGTCACGTGATCAACGAGGTGATCAACGAGAACGATTCGGGCGACCCCGCGGTTTCGGCGGCATATAAAGACCTTGGCATCGAACGTCCGGCCGACATCGAGCGGCGCGTGCGGGACGGAGTCGCGCCGGGCAAGCCGAGCGCCACGCCTTTCACCACGCGGCGCAATTCGGAGCGCGAGCGTTTTCTGATCCGCTCCGGCATCTTCTACGACCTGCGCCGCCAGCAGCCGTTCTATGTCGCCATCGGCAAGTCGCTCGATCGGGACGATCGCACTCTGCATGAGTTCACGTTGATCTTTGTGGGAGTGATTCCCGGCGCGCTGTTGTTGGGGTCGCTGATGGGGTGGTTCATGGCGGGCCGCGCGTTGACGCCGGTCTTGTCGGTGGCGCAGACCGCGCAGCGCATCTCCGGGTCGAACTTGAGCTTGCGCATTCCCTCGAGGCACGCCGGCGACGAACTCGATTACCTCATCCTCACGTTCAATCGCATGATTGAGGGCCTGGAGGCGTCCTTCCAGCAGATCAAGCAGTTCTCCACCGACGTCTCGCACGAATTGCGCACGCCGATTACCGGCATCCGCGGCCAGTTGGAAGTGGCGCTCTTCACCGCCAAGACCACCGATCAATATCGCGAGGCCATGTTCAACGCGCTCCAGGATATCGACCGGCTCTCGCAGATTGTGCGCGCGCTGCTGCTGCTTTCCCAGGCCGAATCCGGCCAGCTTACGCTGCAGAAATCGCGGCTGAACCTGAGTGAGATCTTAAAGGATCTGGTGGAGGAGTTCCAGATCCCCGCCGAGGCCGCCGCGGTGCGGCTCACCGCCGACGTTCCGGACCACTGTTTCGCCGGCATAGACCGCGTGCAGATTGAGCGCATGATTACCAACCTGCTTTCGAACGCCATCAAATTCACGCCCGAAAACGGCAGCGTACGGGTGCGCCTGCGGCCCGCCGACGATCGCCTCGAAATCGTTGTGGAAGACACCGGCTGCGGGATTCCCACCGAATACCTGCCGCATATCTTCGACCGCTTCTACCGCGTACCCGGCTCGGGCACGGCGCCGGGGCCGGAGCAGGGTCTCGGACTCGGGCTTAGTTTCGTGGCCTGGATCGTGAAAGCGCACGAGGGCAAGATCGACGTGGAAAGCGCTCCGGGAAAGGGGACGCGCTTTACCATTACGCTACCCCTGGCGGACGTTCCGGCGGATGCTCTGGAACTCGAGCGCCAGCCAGCCGGGTAGGCGTGGGGCAGGCGCTTTCGCCTGCCAACCGCGCGCTCGACCCAGGCCAGGCACGGGGATCCGCTGCCAGGCCGGCGCTTACCGGGACGTACTCCACATAGTTGAATTGAACCAGACGGTCCAATTCCGCAGCAGTCTGGCCCGCGGGTGGAGCGGGCCAAGCGCCAAGTGACAAACAGGAAGGTTTGCCTCTGTGGGATCGGGATGCCAGTGGGGAAACTTTCTATAGTAGGGATTCTCGGCTGGTGGGCACAGACTGGAATTGGGGGTGGGCGTTGCGGAGTTAATAGGCGCTGGCTCTGCGGGAATAAAAAACGGGGGCTGGACACGCTGGTCCAGCCCTCGTAGGAGCACTACACTGCGACGTACATCGTGGTTCCCTGCCGGTTTACCAGCAGTAGCGTTTCGTCTTTCGAAGCGCCCATGGCGCGGTCGAAATCGGCGGTGTTCTTTACCGGCTGGCGGTTGACTTGTTGGATCACGTCACCGGGCATCAGGCCGGAATCGGCCGCCGCACTGGACGGGTTGATGTCGGTCACAACCACGCCCTGAGTGTTAGCGGGTACGCGAAACTGGCGCGCGGTTTCGGAATCGAGATCCTGAACCGATACGCCCGAAAGCGAGCTCTTGGTTCCGTCGCTCTTCTGCCTCAGCTCCGCCTGCGTTCCGGGCATCTCTTCGAGTGTCACCGGAATGTCGCGGACCGCGCCGTCGCGCGTCACTTTGAGGTCCACTCTGCTGCCGGGAGCCATCATGGAGACGGTCATCCGCAGATCGTTGCTGTCGTTGACCGGCTTGCCATTCATGCTGATGATGATGTCGCCTTTCTGCAACCCGGCCTTCGCGGCGGGGCTGTTGGGGCTGACATCGCCCACCAGCGCGCCGCTCAAGTCCTTGTCGCCGAAAGCGCGGGCCATGGCTGGCGTCATGTCTTGCGGAACAATTCCGATGTAAGCGCGCGTGACTTTGCCAGTCTTGAGGATCTGGTCCATCACGGTGCGGGCGAGGTTCACGGGAACGGCGAAGCCGATCCCCTGATTGCCTTCGGATCCGTGAGCGATGATGGCGGTGTTGATGCCCACCAGCTCGCCGCGGTCGTTGACCAATGCTCCGCCGGAGTTACCCGGGTTGATAGGCGCGTCGGTTTGAATGAAGTCTTCGTAGTCCTCAATGCCGAGGTGGGTGCGGCCTTTGGCGCTCACAATTCCCATGGTTACGGTCTGGCCGACGCCGAAGGGATCGCCGATGGCCAGCGCGTAGTCGCCAACCTGCACTTTAGAGGAATCGCCGATCACGATACTGGGCAGCGTGCCCGCATCGATCTTCAATATGGCGACATCGGTCTTAGGATCTGTGCCGATCAGGCGAGCCTTGAACTCGCGCTTGTCGGAGAGCGTCACCTGAATGTCGGTAGCTCCGTCGATCACATGGTTATTGGTAAGGATATAGCCTTCGGGGCTGACGATTACGCCGGAGCCGAGGCCTTGCTCGCGCTGTCCGCGCGGTTCACGCTGCTGGCGCGGTTGACGCGGCATGCCGGGCTGGCCGCTGCCGTCGTCGCCGCCGCCGAAGAATTGGCGGAATAGATCGCTGGGGTCGCCCTGTTCCATACCGGCAGGCGCTTTCACGACCTTGGTAGAAGAGATGTTGACCACAGCGGGTAGAACCCGCTTTACCACCGGCGCGAAGCCGGCGTGAGTCGCAGGTTCATTCGGGTTTGCGAATTGAAAAGTGGGCGTCGGGTTGGGACCCAGCGCGCGTTCGGCGCTGGCGATGGCGAGTCCGCCCAGTCCGAGCGCAAGGACTGCGGTGAATGCCACCGCTTTGGGCCGCCTGAAGAATTCTTGTAGGTTCAATGTAGCCTCCACATAGATCGACGGCCCCGCGGCGTTCGCGTTTGTCACGGGAAGTCGGTATATGGAGTACCGGCGATTGAGTATGCTGGGTTTCTTCCGCTTTGCAGTGCGAAGTCGCTGGCAGGCGGGCTATGCACGGAACCGCCTGGAACCTTACTCTTCCGGGAAACGGATTGCCGCGGGCAGCCAATTCCGGTCCTCGCTCCCCGTCGGGAGTTCCTTTTGAACCCATTCAAAACGGAGCTTGACAAGCCGGCGCCGCGCCATCCATACTATTCTTGAACACGTTCAAATATGCCCGTCTCCAAGCCTACCCCGAAAGCCGAAGACACCAGTCTCCGCATCCTGACCGCCGCGCTCGGCCTCTTCCGCGACGAGGGCTTCGACAGCGCCACCATGCGGGATATCGCCTCCCAGGCGGGCGTCGCCGCTGGCGCTGCCTACTACTACTTCCCGTCCAAGGATGCTATTGTCATGGCCTTCTACCAGCGTTCCTGCGAAGAGATGCAGCCGCGACTCGAAGCGGCCTTCCAGGACGCCGCCGGACTGGAAAAGCGGCTGCGCGACCTGATTCGGGTGAAGCTGGAATACTTCGCCCCCAATCGCGGCGTACTGCGCGCGCTATTGCGAAATGGCGCCGACCCGAAGCATCCGCTCTCTCCATTCAGCGCTGAGACCAAGGCGATTCGCGATATCGACCTCGCGTGGTTTCGCCGCATCCTGGCGGACTGCGGAATCCGCATACCCAAGGACCTCGAACCCCACATGCCCGGCGTGTTGTGGTTCTTCCAGATGGGCGTCATCTTCTTCTGGGTCGTCGACGATTCGCCGGCTCAGGCCCGCGCCATGCGCCTGCTCGATCTGGGCTCAAGGATTGTGGCCGCGCTGCTTCGCCTCTCCACGCTGCCGCTCACACGCCCGTTACGAAAAACAGCTCTCGAGCTGATCCAGATAGTAGAAGGAGCCGCGCCCAAAGCCGACACCGGCTTTCCACCAGCCACAAAATCGCAGGCCTGACTACGCCCGCGCCCGCCGCAGATACGCCACCAGTTGATATCCCAGAATCACCGCCGCCAGCAACGCCGCGATCGCCCACGTCACATCTCCCAGCACCGCGTCCATCGCCATCACCCGGTCGCTGAAAATCCGCCCGACCGAGATGTATATCGCCGCTCCCGTAATCTCACCCAATGCGTCCCATAAAACGAATTGTCGCCACGGGAAAGCCGCCGTGCCGCTCGCCAAATTGATCCAAGGACCCAGCGGGCTTAGCACCCAGCGCGTGATGAAGATGCCCGGCCCGCCCCACGCTCTCGCTTTCGCCTCCACCGCTTGCAGGTCCACGCCCTTGCCGAACCAGCGGCTCAGCCTGGTCACTGCCGCCTGCCCTCCCCATCGCCCGATCGCATAGCCCGCCTGGTCGCCCAGGATCGACCCCGCGCTGGCCGCGACTATCACCCACCAGAGATTCATCGCCCCTTGCGCCACCATCGACCCCGCGACAATCAGCAGCAGCGTAATCGGCAGCGGCACTCCCACCGCCGCAATCGCGACCACCAGGAAAAGCGCCGGCGCGCCGTATTGGGAAACCGCCGACAGCAACTGATCGCTCATCGCGGTTGATTGCCCGAGGCTTGCGCCGCCGCATCGACCGCCCGCTGCACTTGCGCCATCAGGTCGGGGACCGGGCGCTTCAGGTCGTGCGCAATATGGCGGATCGATCGCCGGTCATGCGGTTCCGCCTGCAGCCCGATAGCCTGGAACAGCACCGGGGCCGGAACATGACGCGTATGGGCAATGAATGGGATGGACATCCACGCGCGTATCGGTTCATTCTCCGCGCGGATCCGCCGCGCCTGCCTGCCGGCCCTATAGGCGAAAACGAAAGTGCCCGTAATCGCAAGCACGAAGGCGAGCCCAAGAACCAGCATGCGCCGCCACGGTTTTCCCACACCTCAATATAGCGCCCGCCAGGCGGGGCGGGTCCATGGCCGCCCACGGCCTGCGATGCGGAGGTTTGTTATCGGCCGGCGACTTCACCCAGCAGTCGCCAATACTGCCGGCCAACGCGATCCAGCCGATGCCGCTCTTGCATATACGCCGCGGCGTTTTCTCCGATAGCCCTGGCCGCCTCGCGCACCGATGCCAGCATCGTCATATGATGGCGCAGGCTATCGCCCTCCGCCGCGCCGGGCGGCACGCGCACGCACGCATCTTCGGGATAGCGCGCGCATTCCGCGGAATCCGTGAGGATGACCGGCTTTCCCAGACCCATCAGGCGGATCGCGATGCCTGAGGTTTCACCCGCGGCCGGGTATTTCAAATTGATGCATGCGTCCACCGAGGCCGCGGCCAGCCAGAAGTCATTCTCGGAAAGATGCGGAAGCCGGATGACGCCCGGCGCGTCCAGCAGCGGGGCGGCGGCGCGTTCGAGATCCCGAGAGACGAAGCCGCCCGCCACCAGCATGGCGGTGTCCGGCAGTGCGTTATGAACTTCCGCGAACGCCTGCAGCGCCGGGATCAACCGCTTCGATTCGCGCAAGTAGCCGAACATGCCAAATAGAAACGCGCCCGGCGCAATCCCCAGGCTCTGGCGGTAGCGCAGACGGTCGGCCTCCGAAGCGGCCGGCGGGGGTTGAAACAAGTGCGGAATCTCGACGATGCGGGCCTGCGGCGCGTGCGCTTTCACCACGCCGCCGGCCGCCGGGTTATGCACCACTACGGCGCGCGCGCACTCCGCAACGCGCTTCAGCAACGGCGAATCGAAGTACCGGTTGTCGGAAGCGGAAGATGCCCGCGACTGCCAGAGATCGTGCGCCAATCCACGGCTCCACTCGCCGTAATTGTAGACGAACTCCTCGATGTAAGCGGCCTCAGAGAGTTGGCCCAACAGGAAATGGTGCAGCACCGAATCGTGCAGCACAACCACGCCGGGCTGCTCCAGGGCGCGCCGGTAAATAGCCGCATGGAGCGCGTTATTGCCCAGGTGATAGAGCGCAACGTCGCATCGCGCGGGCGCAATCTCCACCTTGCCGTGGCGGCGCAATTCGGCCAGCAACGCAGCCGCGTAATCGGCTACGCCCGTGCGCGCAGGCGGCAGGGGCGAGTAGAAGCCAGCCGTTAAAACCGTCGCAGTTTTCGCCGCAGCTTCGTTCACGCCTTCTTCCGCTTGCCGAACAGCGCCGTGCCCACGCGTACGCACGTGGACCCCTCTTCGATGGCGGCCTCAATATCGTGCGACATGCCCATGGAAAGCTCGCTCAGGCCGTGCCGCTCTCCCAGTTCGCGCAGGCGGCGGAAATAGGGCCGCGCAGCCTCGGGGTCGTCCGACCACGGCGGCATGGTCATCAGGCCGACCAGATGCAGGTTCGAACAGGCGCGCACCGCCGCGATAAGGTCCGGCAACTCCTCCGGCGCAGCCCCGCTCTTGGCGTCTTCGGAGGAAAGTTTCACCTCCAGCATCACGTCCAGCGCGCGGCCTTGTTCGTTCAGCCGGCGCGCGAGTTTCGGCGCATCCACAGTCTGGATGGCATCGAACAACTCGGCGGCCTTCTTCGATTTATTCGACTGCAAGTGGCCGATCAGATGGAAGCGCGCGCCGGCCAGGCCGCGCACTGCGGGGGCCTTGTCTTCGAATTCCTGAACGTAGTTCTCGCCGAAATTGCGCAGGCCCAGATCGTAAGCTTCCACTATGACGGAGGCGGGGAAAATCTTGGTGACAGCCAGCAGCAGAATAGTCGCGGGGTCGCGGCGTGAGCGCTCGGCCGCACGGGCCATCCGCGCGCGCACGGCGTCGAGCCTCTCTGGCAGCGTCTCCATCGCCGGTTGCACGCTTCAGTATACCGGGACCGCGTTGCGCAAGCCCATGCCCTGGGGCGTTGGTCCGCAAGCACACGCCCCGAACCCATCGCTTAGCCCCGCAAGCGGTATAATCTCAGCGGAGCGACCACAATGGACTTACGCAAGATAGCCGTGCTAGCGTTGGCGATTATGCCAGCATTTACCGCCGATCTTATGCCCTCGAAAGGTTGGGTGCTGGTGGCCAACAAGGGCGACCACACGCTCGGCATCATCGACCCCGTTTCCGGCGCGCAGGTAGCCGCCATCGATGAAGGCGGCGTCACCGGCCATGAAGTGATTGCCTCGCCGGATGGCCGCACGGCATACGTCCCCATCTACGGCAATTCCGGCGTCGGCAAGCCCGGCACCGACGGCACGAAGATGGTGGCCATCGATCTCGCGTCCCACAAGATAACCGGCGAGTTCGATTTCGGGCACGGCGTCCGCCCGCATTGCCCGCACTTCGGACCGAAGAACGGCCTGCTGTACGTGAGCACCGAGCTCGATAAGGCCATCGCCATCATCGATCCGCACACCATGAAAGAAGTTGGCAAAGTTCCCACCGGCCAGGCGGAATCGCACATGTTCGCCATCACGCGCGACGGCAAGCGGGCTTACACGGCGAACGTGGGCCCGGGAACGGTTTCCGTGCTCGATCTCGACGCCCGGAAGGTAATCACCATTATTCCGATCGCCAAGCAGACGCAGCGGATTTCGCTCTCCGTGGACGACAAACTGGCGTTCACTTCCGATGTGGATGCGCCGCGCCTCGCGGTGATCGACACGGCCGCCAATAAACTGAAGCAGTGGGTCGATCTGCCCGGCGAAGGCTATGGCACGGCGGTGACTCCCGACGGCAAGTGGCTGCTGGTTCCGATAACCAAGGGGAACATGGTAGCCGTGGTCGATCTGGGCGCGATGAAGGTCACGCACACCATCACGGTGCCCGCTGCGCCGCAGGAGATGCTGGTCCGCCCCGATGGCCGCACGGCTTACGTCTCATGCGATTCCAGCGCCAAGGTGGCCGAAATCTCGCTCAGCGATTGGAAGGTGACCCGGCTCATCGACGCCGGTAAAGGCGCCGACGGCCTGGCTTGGGCCGCGCAATAGCCGTAGCCCAGCAGCCGTGACCCAGCAGCCCTGATCCAGCAGCCATAGCCCAGCAGCCGTGGCGCACGCACTCGTGCGTGCAGCGTTCACACTCGTGTGAACGCGTCCTTTCCCGCCGAGAGCACCCGGCTGCTTTTGCTTACAACTGCGGCCGCGGCAACTTCAGATCTTCGAATCGCGCGAATCGCAGAAATAAACGTAGCCGTCGCGATCCACCACCCGTGCCCGATTCCAAGCCTTGGCTCTGATGCCGCGCCCGCACGACCAGATCGTCGGTTATGTTCCCGTCGGAGAAGGCCTTGAAGCGGGAGCCCGGACAAGCTGCGCGACATGACGGATGCCCATCCATGTTTCAAGCCGATACCGCAACTGATCGAGGAAGTGAACCGGCATCTAAAGGGATAGGCAAACTACTTCTCGATAGGATATCCACGAGTGGCCTTGCGGGTGATTAATACGTGAGCCAACACCGCGAGAGTGTAACGGCATCTCGGTGCTCGCCCTCTCCTACTCTACCGTCGAAAAGCCCCACTTTCCCAGAATTGGCTTCGTTCCACACTTTCCCCCTCGAATTTCTGTATAGTGCCCTAAGACATGCGAATCGAAAATTTTGAAATGGAACGAATGCAGTCCACCTGGGAAAACGTGGTCGAAATGGACATGAGCGAGAGCGGCGTCCGCCCCGTCAGTCTCCGCGAGTTGGCCGCCATGGGCCTCGACCTCGACGCCATCCTCGATATGCCGCTCGGCTACAGCCAGTCGAACGGCACCATCGCGCTGCGCGAAGGTCTCGCCGCCCTCTATCCCGGCGCCACGCCCGACCACATCGAGGTCACCAACGGCACATCCGAAGCCAACTACCTGCTGGCGCTCGCTCTCCTGCGCCCCGGCGACGAAGTGGCCTTTGAGGTCCCCAACTACATGCAGTACGGCGGGGTACCCGCGAGTCTCGGCGCCGCCGTGCGCCGCTTCAGCCTGCGCATCGAAGACAATTGGGAGCCCGATTGGGAGGAATTCCACCGCGCCGTCACTCCCAAAACGCGCCTCGTCTATCTCTCCAATCCCAACAATCCATCCGGCTCCGTGCTATCGCACAACGCCATGCAGCGCATTGTCGACCGCTGCGAACAGACGGGCGCTTACCTGCTCGCCGACGAGGTCTATCTCGGCGCCGAAATCCACTGCGAGCGCACGCGCAGTTTCTGGGGGATGAGCGACCGCGTCATCGTCACCAGCGGCCTGTCGAAGGCTTACGGAATCCCCGGCGTCCGCATCGGCTGGATCGTCGGGCCGCCCGGCGTCATCGCCGAATGCTGGACCCAGCACGATTACCTCACCATCGGCCCCAACAAAATTTCCGATGCCGTAGCGCGCATCGCCGTGCAACCCGAAAACCGCGAGAAACTCTACTCGCGCACGCGCTCCATCCTGCAGCACAATCTGCCCATCATGCGCGCATGGGTCGATAGCTTCGGCGGCTTCCTCACCTTCCGCGAGCCGCAAGCCGGCGCGCTCTGTCTCATGCAATATCACTCCAGCACGCCGAGTTATAAGTTAGCCGAGCGCGTCCGCATCAACCAAAGCGTCCTGATCGTCCCCGGCGCACACTTAGGCCTGGAAGGTTACCTGCGCCTGTGGCTAGGCGGCAAGCCCGAATTCCTGACCGAAGGCCTCCGCCGGATCCGCATCGAACTGAGCGGCGAATTGAGCACAGCAAATGCCTGAAGTAGGGCGGACCCCCTGGTCCGTGCGGGTCCCCCTGGACCCGCTCTTCGCCCTGCCAACGCGGCTTCATGTAATCTGCGAGAGGCCGGCGAGGGCGTCGGCCGCGGACCGGGGGGGCCGCCCTACTTTATGACTCTCCGCCGCGAGCTCGGTCTCCGCGACATCACCCTCTTCGCCATCAGTTGCATCGTTGGCACCCGTTGGATCCCCGCCGCCGCGCACGCCGGCCCCGGGTCGCTCACGCTCTGGGTCCTGGGCGCTCTCCTCTTCGTGATCCCCCTGGCAATCGCCGTAGGCACGCTCATCGTGAAATACCCCGGCGCCGGCGGCCTCTACGTCTGGACCCGCCACGATTTCGGTCCCTGGCACGGCTTCATCGCCTTCTGGCTCTACTGGCTGAGCATCGCCTTCTGGTTCCCCAGCGCGGCCATGTTCTACACCGGCGCCGCATTCTACACCCTGCATTGGACCCCCGGCCGCACCGGGGCACTCGCCATCTCTTTCCTCGCCATCTGGGTCGCCTTGGGCGCGAATCTCATCGGCATGAAAATCGGCAAGTGGACCGAAAACCTCGGCGGCGCATCCTCCTGGATTCTCTGCGCCCTGCTCGTCGCCGTAGCCGCGCTGGTATACATGAAGCGCGGCGCCGCCACGCCCCTCCATCTTGCGCCCAAATGGGATTGGGACACCGTCAACTTCTGGGCCACCATCGCCTGGGCCATGTCCGGTCTCGAGCTCGCAGGCATGATGGGCGGCGAAATCCGCGACCCCGAACGCACCCTGCCGCGCGCCGGATGGATCGCGTCTATCTTCATCACCGTTTTCTATATCGCCGCCACCGCGTCGCTGCTCGTGCTGCTGCGGCCCGAACGCATCAGCGAGCTCAATGGCTTCGCCGAAACCGCCGAATCCGCTGGAAATGCGCTCAGCGCAGGGTGGTTAGGTCCGTTGATCGCGCTGCTCGTCCTCGCGAGCGCCATCGGACAGTTCGGCGGCATGGCCACCGCCGTCTCGCGTCTGCCCTTCGCGGCCGGAGTCGATGGCCTGCTGCCCGCCGCGTTCGCGCGCGTCCATCCCCGCTGGGGTACGCCGTACGTTTCCATACTCGTGTTCGGCGGCGTGGCTTCGTTTTTGCTAATCGCCATGCAGCTTGGCGACACCATGCGAGCCGCCTACCAATCGCTGGTTTCGCTCATGGTGCTCGTCGGTTTCCCGCCGTTCCTCTACATCTTTGGCGGCGCCTGGAAGGCAGGCAAGCGCATCAGCGCGCTTTCCGGCGCCGCCGTCACCGTGCTCGCCATCGTCTGCTCCGTCGTACCCACCGCGGATATGACCAATGTATGGCTTTTCGAGGCCAAAATCGCCCTGGGAACGCTGGCGGCCATCGCTTCGGGCTGGCTGCTCTTCCGCCGCGGGAATCGTTGCTAACCGGTTTTGGCGTGAACAGTCTAACTGACAGCCGGATGGAAATGACGGACGCATCGTTTGTCGCCAGGGCGCGTGCAGGAGATGCGGACGCGTTTCGGGTGCTGGTGGAACGACATAGCCGTGCTCTGTTCCGGGTGGCTTTTCGTATGACTGGAAATCAACAGGACGCCGAGGACGTGGTGCAGGAGAGCTTCCTGCGCGCCTTCAAACAGCTCGCCAAGTTTGATGAGCGGGCCAGCTTCGGCACATGGCTTTACCGCATTGCGGCCAATTGTTCGCTGGATATGATGCGCGCCCGCAAGCGGCGTTCCGAACACGTGACCTCGGGCACGGACGACGGGGCGGAAGAGGTTGTTCTTTCGCTGCCCTCGCTGGACCCCACGCCGGAACGCATGGCGCTCAGCGGTGAAGTGCGCCAGCGCGTGCTCGAAGCCATGGACGATTTGAGCGCCACCGAAAGAACCGCTTTTGTATTGCGGCACTTCGAGGGCATGTGTATTGAGGAAGTGAGCCGCGTGCTCGAGTGTCAACCCGGCGCGGCCAAGCACAGCGTGTTTCGCGCCGTGCAGAAATTGCGGCGCAGTCTCGAGCCGCTAGTGAGTGCAGCAAGATGAATCACCTGACTGAAGAGCAACTGATTTTGCATTACTACGGCGAAGAGAGCGATGCTCTCTCCTCGGAAAAGCACCTGGAAGAGTGCTCTGGGTGCCGCGACCTGTACAGCTCGCTGCAGAGCGTATTGAACGTAGTCGACGCGCTGCCCGTTCCCGAGCTCGGCCCCGAGTATGGCGCCGAAGTCTGGCGCCGCATTCAAAGTGGGGCAGGCGCTTCCGCCTGGCGGCCCCGGCGCCGCTGGCTGCCGTCGTTCGAGTGGCGCTGGGCTGCGGCCACCGCGGCCATGGCGGGCCTGTTGATTGCCGCCTTCGTGGCCGGCCGGCACTATCCGCAGATAATGCCGCAAATCGCTCGTCGGCCGCAACCGCAGCTCACCGCTGCAGCCGATCCACAAGCCGGCGAGCGGGTGATGCTGGTGGCAGTCGGCGACTATCTGGAGCGGTCGCAGATGGTGCTCATCGAGCTGGCCAACGCCGATCCCGATCCCCACGCCAAGCTCGATATCTCCTCCGAGCAAGAGCGCGCCGCCGGCCTGGTCAGTGAGAGCCGCCTCTACCGCCAGACCGCCGAGCACACCGGCGATACGGCGGTGGCCAACGTGCTTGACGAGCTCGACCGCGTGCTGCTCGATATCGCTCACGGCCCATCCGAGGTTTCGCCCGCCGAGCTGGACGATTTACGCCAGAAGCTCAAGGCCGAAGGCATTCTGTTCAAGATACGGGTGCTGGGCTCCAACGTCCGCACTCAAGAGAAAGAAAAACCGAACGCCACTGGCGGCCGGCAAACACTTTAGGCAAGTAAGAGGGTAAAACGACATGAACTCACGACCAATCATTTTGATCTCCGCTGTTCTTGCGACCGCGGCATTAGCGGCGGCGCAATGGGAGACGCCCCCAGCGGCGCCCACGCCAGCGTCCGCCCCCGCAGCACGGGCGGCCCTGGCGCCGCGAACGCCGCCCGCCGCGCCGGCAGCACTATCCGCACAGGACGCTCCGTTCCCGCCCACGCCGCCCGCCGCGCCGGTCGCACTATTCGAGCAGGACCCCCCGTTCCCGCCCACGCCACCCGCCGCGCCGGCAGCGCCTGTCGCGCAAGACCCTCCGGTCTCTCCCGCGCCGCCCGCCGCGCC
>JBEKNN010000034.1:0-44388 GCA_049522755.1 Bryobacteraceae bacterium
TTCACGACAGTTATATCCTCTCGCCGAGCGTCGTGAATCAGTTGAGTCTCTCCTACAGCCGGTTATGGATACCTCTCGGGAGTGATTCGGCCGCCGGCGATTATCCCATGAAGGCGGGCCTCACCGGCCTTCCGCCCGGACTGGGCGCCACGGCGCTCCCCGACATGAATTTCAGCGGCAATAACGCTCCTGTCTCCTGGGCGGGCACTAACTCCCATGTCTATAACGAGGCTCAGAACACTCTTGATGTTCAGGACAACATACTCTGGACCAAAGGCAAGCACAACCTTACGTTCGGCTTCCAGTTTCAGGCTCTCCAAGACAACGAAACTTTCTCGGAATACGCCAGTTTCAACTTCAGTAACAACGAAACCGCGCAGTTCAGCCCCACCGGAACCCTGATGAGTACCACCGGCCTCGCCTACGCCAGTTATCTGCTCGGCGCCGTCGACAGCGCCGGCGCGCCCCAGTATGACGTGACCGAAACCGGTGGGCGTTATAAGACTTATGCTTTCTATGCTCAGGACGATTACAAAGTAAGTTCGCGCCTCACTCTGAACCTGGGTCTGAGGGAGAATATCTGGAGCCCGTTTAACGAAGTGAACAACGTGATGTCGTTCTTTAATCCGACGCTGCCCAATCCGCTGGCGGGCAACATTCCGGGCGCGCTGCAATTCGCGGGCCATGGCACGGACAGTTGCGATTGCTCGACCCCGGTCAAGCAGCACAATCTGAATCTGGCGCCGCGCATCGGCGCCGCTTACCGGATCGACGACAAGACTGTTATCAGAGCCGGATACGGCATCTTCTACGCACACGCCGGCGGCGTGGGCGGACGCACCGACGGACGCCAGGGACTGAGCCAGATTGGTTACACTTCAAGCAACAGCTTCAGCAGCGTCGTCACCGGACAGCCCGCATTTTACTGGAACACCGGCTTTCCCGCGAACCCGCTTCCGCCGCCGTTCTTCAACCCCAGCTACGGCATCGGCTACATCCCCGCCGCAGTGGGCGCTTCCATCGGCGCAGGACCGAGCACGGGCCAGAGCTTGTCGTATGGCGATCCCAATTACGGCGGCAAGGCTCCGTATTACGAAGACTGGAGTGTCAATATCCAGCATACGTTTACGCACAATCTGGTGTTAAGCGTCGCTTATAGCGCCAGCGCCGGTCACTGGCTGCCCGGAGCCGCCGTCGCCGGACCGTTCACCGACCAGATCCCCTTACAGTATCTTCCGCTCGGGGCGCTGCTTGGGTCGACCTTGACTCCGGCCACGCTCGCCCAAGCCCAGGCTATGTTCCCGAATTTCCAGATTCCGTTCCCGAACTTCACGGGGACCATCGGCCAGGCTCTGAAGCCTTTCCCGCAATACAGCGGCCTTTCCGACCCGTGGCTCGATGTTGGGAATTCGACCTATAACTCGCTCCAAGTCTCACTCAACCACCGATTTGCCAATGGTCTTTCAGCCATGGTGAATTACACCTTCAGTAAGGAGTTAGACGATTTGGTGGGCGTTCGCGATCCGAACGCGGATTACCTGGAGAAAGGGCCCGGCACAATCGACCACCCTCACGTTGCCGCCGCCACAGTAGTCTACCAGTTGCCTTTCGGAGGCACTCACCACTTGACTCCCGGGAACAAAGCGCTGAGCTACGCGATTAGCAACTGGCAAATCTCCGGAATTTTCACCTTCACCAGCGGAGCGCCCTTGTCAATCACCGGCACTTGCACCGGCGGCGGTATTATCGACGCATCGTGTTATCCAAATTACAACCCAAGCTTCTCGGGAAGCGTTCAGCAGAATGGCTCAATCGGGAGCGGCGGCGCGAATGTCGCCACCACGCCTTACCTCAATAAGGCGGCCTTTATCGACCCGCTGCCTTACACCTGGGGCGACATTCCGCGGGCAGCTCCGCTTGGGCTGTTTGCGCCTCACGTCGCGGATCTGGATGTCAGTGTGCGCCGCGAGTTTCCGATCCGCGAGCGGGTGAGACTGGCATTCCAGGCGGATGCATTCAACGTCAACAATGCCGTGCATTTCGCGGCTCCGGGAACAGCTATCGATTCCGCGAGTTTTGGTATTTACTCGTCCATGGCGAATCAGCCGCGGAAACTACAGTTCAGCGCAAGACTGTCATTTTAGGTAACGCCGGCGGTCTTGCCGCCGGTTCTTTCATACGACCCTAAAAAGACCGGGCGGAAGACCGCCGACGCTACCAGTTCTACCGCGCCGGCGCCGGCATCGCTTCTTTCGCGAACCGTGGAATCATCTGGTCCCGGTTCGCCACCTGCCACACTGCCGCCGCGACTTCGGCCGACGCCTCTTTCACGTCTTCCGGTATGATGCGCTCGTAAGTGTCTAGGTTGGTGTGGTGAGTCAGGCTGTTGTATTCGATTGGGTCCTGTTGGAACCCGATCCCCGGCAGGCCGGCGTTATTGAACGACGTGCTATCGGTTCCGCCAGTCATGCGGCTGGTCGTCGAGCTGACTCCGTATAAGCCCCAATCGGTGAACAGCGCGAAGACCCCGCGTAGCGTCGCCGCCGCTTCCGGCGGTCCGAAAATGCTGGCGCCGCGCAGCCGGCCGGTGCCCGTATCCACGTTGAAGTAGCAATCCAGCTTGGCGAACTCGGGCTTGGGGTTTTCGGCCGTGCCGAAATGCTCTTTCACATAAGCGAGCGACCCCAGCAGCCCTTCTTCTTCACCCGACCACAGCGCCACGCGGACAGTGCGCCGCGGTTTCAGTCCCATCGACTGAATCAGCCGCGCGGCCTCCAGCATGATCGAAGAGCCGATGCCGTTATCCGTCGCGCCCGTCGCCGAATGCCACGAATCCAGGTGTCCACCCAGCATGACAATCTCATCGGCCTTGTCACTGCCCGGAATCTCGGCGACCACGTCGTAACTGGTCTTGCCCTCGGGATAAGTGTGATTAACAATGGTGAACTCAAGCTTCACATCGTCGCCATCGGCCAACAGGCGCTCAATGCGGCCGTAATCGTCGTTGCGCAAGACGACAGTCGGAATCGTGTTAGTGACATCGTAACCCGCGTGCGCCTGCGCCACTATGATTCCCATCGCGCGGGCCGCGTCGTTCATGCGCACCAGTGCGCCGCTCGCAATGAGCATCTTATCGATCTGGCTGGCCACTTGCTGAGCCGACAGCCGGCCGGTATCTCCCTGGCCGCCGCGGCCCCTGCCACCGCCGCCGCCGGCGCCGCCACGGCCCCTGCCGCCGCCATTGGGGTTCTCGTATTGCGCCTTCACCTGATCGTCCGGCCGCCGCTTCTGCGGCTCGTTGAAATCCACCGGAATCACCGCCGCCTTGCCCACCATCACGATCTTGCCGCGGACCTTGTCTTGAGTCGCCGCGATCCAGGCATCCATCTCGGCTTGGGTCGGACCCTCGAACTGCGCTCCGCCGCCACGCCCGCCGCGGCCGCCACGTCCGGCGCGACCGCCCCCGGCAGCGGCGGCGTCATCGGCATTGGGCGGCGGGACCGGCGGTCCGTGCGGAGCCTCAATCTGGACGGCCGACCCGGTGACCGTGCCATTCGTCGACGGCGTCCACCCCAGCACTTCGAATTTCAGGTTCTCGTGCACCGGTGCATTGATGAATCCCCAGGCGCGTTCGTTGAGCCATCCCGCGCGATTGAAATCCCACTTCTCTTTGTGCGCATTCTTCATTCCCCACCGCGTGGTTTCGGCGATTACCCAATCGACGGCCGCCTCGTGATTCGGCGTGCCGGTCACGCGTGGGCCGTAACGGTCGGCCAGCATGTGGATCGTGTGCATGATCTGCGAATGCTCCAGTTCTTCGCTACGGATTTTCGCAGTGGTGGCTTCATCCACCTTATCCTGCGCCAGGAGCACGCAAGTCACCGCAAGGGCAAGGGACAGCTTCTTCATAATCGAACAGGATATACCAAATCGCCGTCCAAGGCATGAAAAAGGGCCGGCCGGATTCGAAGTGATCTGCTGTTGTTCGGTTTGAAAAGTAAGACTTGCCGCGGCTACGTGTGACACATTGTCCGGCAGCAGCAGTCCGAAGATAGTTACAGCGCTAATTCGGCGGCTCATGCGGTGAAATCTAACACAGGCCGATTGAGAGAGCCGCCCGACGCCTTCCGGATCGCTGCCTTCGTGCCGGTAAAGCCGGCCATGAGCGCCACGAACCGCGGCCGGACTCAAAACGCCTTCGATCTCCTGCGGGTTGAAATCCACTCACGCCTCCTACCCGCGATCCGCGCCATCCGATAGACAAGCGATGACTGCCTCCACAACCCGCTTAGTCTCATGCGGCCCTCGAACGCAGATGGAAACCACGCCGGCTTGTTCCGCGGGATAATCGTTCCCTCCCGGAAAAATGGCATCGCCAATGAAAATCATCTCCTTCAGTGAAATGCCAAGAACGTCTCTTAGTTTTCCAATCCCGTAAGCCTTGTCTATGCCAGGCTTAGTGACATCAATCGACGTGGCGCCGCCCATACGGACGGAAAACTCGGGAATCAGCTTATCGACGATCGCTTTGATCTTTTTTCGCTTGGCGAAATCGGGGTCCCATTTCTCTTTTTGCTCTAAGGGGGCCTGCTGGCCCAAAGCGGAAAAGGTGATCTGGCTTCCCCGATCTTCAATTACCTCGCCCCACACCTTCTCCACCTGGAACTCCGCCTCTGCCACGGCCTTCTTTAGCGAAGCGCCGATCTTCGCTTTTTCGTCCGGCGTGAAATCTTCCGAGTAGAGTTTTTTCCATTCCCCTGTATAACTGAAGAACTTTGTTCCGCAAGTAGGAAGCAGAGAGAGGTTCGCGAGGCTTTGGTCAGGTGGAAGGAAGCGGAGTACCTGTTCTTCGAACTGCCGCCAATCGCCTCCGGAAATTACGGCTACTTTGACAATCCCGAGCAAGTCATGCAACAGCCGCGACATCTCGGCATCGAGTGGCGACTTACTTTCGGCAAGCGTACCATCCAGATCGAACACAATGAGCTTTTTCATTCCGGTATCGCGATTTCCAGCACAGTCACTGTACCACGCGGCCGGAATGTACACGCTCCGGTAACCGGCACGCGCGGATCACGCAAAATACAGCCCCTCAAATTTTCAGTAACTACCCCTTGACGCGAGCATCCCAGGGGCAGACACTGATCTGCATGGTGTGTTCCCCGTTTCCGATCATGCGCTGGCGGTTAATTGCAGCCGCCCTGGTAGTCTCCGGCACTCTTTGGACTGCCGACAACGAGCGTCCTAAGGCCGATAAGGCCGGCGGCGTGAAGACTGTTGACAAGTCGTCCGTCAACTACAACATCCCCCTGTGGGCGGAAGGCAAAGTGCCGCTCGCCTTAGGCGACGGACCCTTGGACAGCCCGTTCCTCACGGTCTTCCTTCCCCCGGAAGGCAAGCGGAACGGCGGTTCGGTGATCGTCGCGCCCGGAGGCTCCAACATCATGTTGATGTATGGCGTCGAAGGACTCGATGTCGCCGAGCGCTACAACAGCTGGGGAGTAACGGCCTTCGTCCTGACCTACCGGCTATCGCCGCGCTACGGCGAGAACGTGCGCGTGATGGAAGGCAAGCGAGCGGTGCAACTGGTTCGCTCGCGCGCCGCCGAATTCAAACTGGATCCGAATCGGGTCGGCTACATTGGATTCTCCGCCGGTTCCAACACGGCGCGCAGCGTAGTGGGAACGTCCGGGCCCGGCGACCCCAACGCGGCCGACCCCATCGACCGCCTGAGTTCTCGGCCGGATTATCTGGTCTTGGTATACGGTGTGGGAAGGGCTTCGCCGGGTGAATCCCTCAAGAACTTTCCGCCGACCTTCTTAGTCTCAGCGGCGGCCGATACGGGGCCGGCGCTCGGTAACGCGCAACTGTTCATGGACCTGGTGCGCGCTGGAGCCACGGCTGAGATTCATGTCTATCAGAAGGGCCGCCACGGGTTCGGGAGCGGCTTCGGAAGTCCGGAATTCTCCGACTGGATGGGCCGCCTGGAACTGTTCCTCAAGCTGGACGGTTTCCTTCCGGGGAGTAACTAATATGCCGATTAATATGCATATTAATCGGCGACGTCTCGCACTAACCGGCGTAGCGCTCTTGCTGGCCGCGCTGGCCCTCGCATCGGGCCCCGGCGCGGGGTCTCCTCGCGTGGTGAATGACGGTCATGGCGATTATGTCTTCGTGCCGGCAGGTGCGTTTCACATGGGCGACAACTTCGGCGATGGCGATCCGCGCGAGCGGCCTGTACACGTGGTGGAGCTCGACGCATTCTATATCGCCAAATATGAGATGACCAACGGCGAGTGGAAGAAGTTCCGCGAGGATGCCGGCTATGACGATGTCAAGTTTTGGCCAGGCGCCAGAGTGACTCCGAAAGACCAGGTACCCTACTGGAACGATGGGCGCAATCATGGAGGCGGAACGCCCGATAGCGACGGCTATCCCGTGCTGGGCGTGAATTGGGATTCGGCGGTGGCCTACTGCAACTGGCTCAGCGCCAAGACGGGCAAGAAATATCGGCTGCCTACCGAAGCCGAATGGGAAAAGGCCGCGCGTGGCACGGACCAGCGACGGTATCCATGGGGAAATTCCATCGACCGCTCCTACGCGAATTATGTCGGCGCGCAGAGCTTCGATACGGGAAGTCTGGTTGGATTCTATGACGGCAGCGCGCACGGCGCCTTGCAAACGCACAATAACGCATCGCCTTACGGCGCACTCGATATGGCCGGCAACGTAATGGAATGGTGCTCGGATTGGTACAGCCGCGATTACTACTCGGTCTCACCGCGGAAGAATCCGAAGGGCCCGGCAGAGGGTGCGTACCGTGTGATGCGCGGCGGAACGTTTTTCATGGAGCCGTTCGAGCTGCGGTCTTACGCGCGAACCGCTGCCTGGCCTTCGTTTCAAGGCCACAGAATGGTGGGGTTCAGGGCGGTAAGGGAGCCATGATAGTAGGAGTTGCCTCCGGGGGCATCCCGCACAAGCGCCCCTGAGCCCGACTCACGGCGAACGTGCCCAACGGTTTGCCGCCATCAAGTCGCACCTGGGTCCGCGACATCGACCCGCTGCCGGATGATATGCTCGTAATACCTTGGCTGATATGTACGCCGTCGCGAAATTGACGATCCGGGAACGAACCGTGCGGCCATTCTTCACCATACTGTCCGTGGTCGCGCTGAGTCTCGGCGTCGGACATGCGCAAACTGCGGCCCAACTGGAGCTCTTCGAGAAGAACGCCCGGCCCGTCTTTGCCGAAAAATGCCAAGGGTGCCACAACGCAAAACTGAAGAGCGGCGGGTTCGACCTCAGCTCCCCGAGCGCGATCAAAGAGGCCGCTTCCATGGGTATCTTCGGCAACGCCGCCGAACCCGAAAAGAGCGTCATCATCAAGGCTCTCAGTTATGACAGCCAGATCAAGATGCCGCCGCAGGGCAAGCTCCCCGCCGAAACCATCGCAGCCGTGCGCGAATGGGTAGCCGCCGGGGCCCCGGTGCCCGCCGTCACGCCATCCGCCGGGGATTCGCTTGCGGGAACCGGCGTTCGCCCCGTCGCCCTGCGCGGAGTGATCACCGACGCAGACAAGAATTTCTGGGCCTTCAAGCCCCTCTCGCAGGCCGCGCCGCCCACCCCCAAACAGAACTGGGCCGGCAGTCCCGCGGTCAACCCAATCGACCAGTTCATTCTTGCCAACCTGGAAAAGAGCGGTCTCAAACCCGCCCCGCAGGCCGATAAAACCACTCTGCTGCGCCGCGCAACTTTCGATCTAACTGGGCTTCCCCCTACGGAAAAAGAACTGCAAGACTTCCTCGCGGATAAGTCCCCCAAAGCATTTGAAAAGGTAGTCGACCGCCTGCTGGCTTCGCCCCGTTACGGGGAACGCTGGGGGCGGCACTGGCTCGACGTGATGCGCTACGCCGATTCCACCGGCAGCGACGAAGACCATCGCTATCCCCACGCCTGGCGCTACCGCGACTACGTGGTGCAGGCGTTTAACGACGACATGCCTTACGACCAGTTCGTGCGCGAGCAACTGGCCGGGGACATTCTCGCGGCCGACCCGAACTCCGGCGTGGGCTACCGCGGCATCGTCGCCACCGGCTTCCTTGCCCTGGGCAAAAAGGCCCTCGCCCAAAAGGATCTGCCGCTGAAACGCTATGACGTGGTCGACGATCAGATCGACGTAACGGCGAAGGCATTCCTCGGTCTCACGGTCACTTGCGCCCGCTGCCACGATCACAAGTTCGATCCCATCGCCACCAAAGACTACTACCAGTTGGCAGCCATCTTTGCCTCCACCCTCAGTTACGCCGGGGGCGAAACGGGCGATCCGATCCAGACTCCGCTTGCGGCGCCGGGCGAGTTCGAAGCCTTCAAGAAGCAGTGGAGCGCTTACAACGCCATCGAAAAGAAGGTGGCGGGTATCATCGACTTCGATAAAGACGCCAAGAAGTATCGCGACATAGGAGAGCCGAAGATCGCAGTCTCCATGCAGGCCGCTTATCGCGTGTACGCCAAAGGCGAAGACCTCGCCGCGGTGGCCGCCGACGCGAAGCTGGACGAGAAGCAACTCGCTCGCTGGGTGGATTACCTCAAAGACAGCAAGCGTCCGGAACTGGCGAAGTGGCAGGCCGCCACGAACGCGAATCGTAAGGATGTCGCCGCTGAGTATCAGGAGGAGTTCCGCCGGAGCGCCTACCAATACGACCAGGATCTGAGTTGGTGGAAGGAAGCGCAAGGCAGCTTTCCCAACGCGGGCAAGATTGCCGGCCCCCGTCCGCGGATGAACGCGGGGAAAGATCCCTTCTTCGTCGCGGTCTGGCAGGATGGCGGCCCTTTGTATCGATCGAGAGACGAGCAGATGGCTTCTCTCTCGCCGGAAAAAGCCAAGCAGGCCGAGGCGTTAATTGCACAAGCCGCCGAGATGGAAAAGACGCTTCCCACTAAGGAAGTCCCCATGGCGTGCGCCGTCAAAGAGGGCCAGACCATGGATCAGAAGGTCTTCGTCCGTGGCGACTATCACAACCTGGGCGATCCGGTGGAACACACCGTCCCCGCGATCCTTCGCCTCAGTGCGCCGGCTCCCGAAGTCAAGACAAAAAGCGGACGGCTGGAACTCGCCGATTGGATTGTCGATCCGCGCAACCCGCTCCCCTCGCGAGTAATGGCCAACCGCATCTGGCAGGGACACTTCGGCGATGGAATTGTGCGCACTCCGGATAACTACGGCCGGCTGGGCGACCGTCCCAGCAATCCGGAGTTACTCGACTATCTCGCCAGGACCTTCATGGAGAACGGCTGGTCCATCAAGAAGATGAACCGCCTGATCATGCTCTCGAGGACTTACCAGATGAGCGCGGCCTACGATGAAGCGACCAAGGCGAAGGACCCCGAAAACCGCATGGTCTCGCACTTTCCGCGGCAGCGTCTCAGCATTGAGGAAATCCGCGACGCGTATCTCGCCATGGGCGGCGATCTGGATCTCACCATGGGCGGCACGCTGGACCCGGGCGTGGGCACCGACGGCGAAACCAGCGCAGGCCGCATCAGCATGAATCCGGAAAAGACGAATCGCCGCAGCATCTACCTGCCGTTACGGCGCTCTAATTTGCCGACGCTCTACACACTGTTCGACTTCGGCGACGCCACCACGCCCGAAGGGCATCGCAGCCCCACCACGGTGGCTACGCAGGCGCTCTTCGTGATGAACAGCCCGCTGGTGATTCGAGAAGCGAAGAACGTCGCGGATGCCGTACTCAAGCAGGAGAAGCAGGATAAGCGCCGCGTGGAGGAAATCTATCTGCGCGTACTCGACCGGCGTCCCGACGCCAACGAGGTCGATCGGGGGCTGACCTATATGACAAGTTTCCGGCGTAAGTGGAATCAGATCGATGAAGAGACGGCGTGGACCAGTCTCACTCACGCACTAATGGCATCTAACGAATTTATCTTTGTATATTAGCTGAAAAAAGACAAACTGGCCGCGGATGAACGCAGATGAACACGGATAAAACACGACCTAATTCTTATCGGCGTTTATCTGTGTTTATCGGCGGCCCAAGATTTTGATTTTTCGGCCAGGCTCTTAGGCTTAGGAGGCATTAGACATGGACATCCGTTCGCTTCTCACCAAACCCCCGAAGAACTCGCAGCTTTCGCGCCGCGCCATGCTGCGCGCCGCCGGGTGCGGATTTGGCTACATGGGACTCCAGTCACTCATGGAAGAGGTAGCGCAGGCTCAGGCCGCCGTCGACCCCCTGATTCCTAAGTCGCCGATGTTTCCGGCCCGCGCCAAGCGCGTGATCTTCCTCTTCATGCACGGCGGCCCGTCGTCCATCGACACCTTCGACCCTAAGCCCTATCTCGATGCGAACGATGGCAAGCCGCTGCCTATCAAGCAGCCGCTCACGTTCGCTGCCGGCAAGACCGGCGGCCTGATGAAATCGCCGTGGAAATTCAAGAACTGCGGTCAAAGCGGGCTGCCCATCAGCGACCTGTTCCCGAACATCCGTGAGTGCGCCGACGACCTCTGCGTGGTGCGCTCCATGGTCGGCGAGGGCGTGGACCATGGCGCCGCGCTGCTTCAGACTTTCACCGGGACGTTCACTTTCACCCGCCCCAGCGTAGGCTCATGGGTGCTCTACGGACTCGGTTCCCAGAACCGGAATCTCCCCGGTTACATCACCATCAAACCGGCTCTCGCCCACGGCGGCGCGAAGAACTGGGCTTCGGGATTCCTGCCCGGCTCGGTGCAGGGTACCGCGATCGGCAATGCGGGCATGCAGGTGAGTGAAATCCAGAAGGAGCCTATCGAGTATCTGGTCAATCAGGGACTCACCCGCGAGCAGCAGCGGTATGAGCTCGATATGATCCAGGCGATCAACCGCAAACACCAGGAACTCTGGAAACAGGACGACGAGCTGGAGACCCGCATCCAATCTTTTGAGATGGGGTTCCGCATGCAGGCCGAAGCATCCAGAGTGTTCGATGTAACGGGCGAACCCGAAGCCACCAGGAAGCTCTACGGTCTGGACGAACCGAAGACCGCCGATTTCGGCTGGCAGTGCTTACTGGCACGCCGGCTGGCCGAGGCGGACGTCCGCTTCATCCAGTGCACCCACAGCTACAAATGGGATCAACACTCCGATCTCTTCGAGAAGCACAACGAAAATGCGGCCGAGGTTGACAAGCCCATCGCCGGCTTGCTGAAAGATCTCAAGGCCCGTGGACTCTTGAAAGACACTCTTGTCATTTGGTCTGGCGAGTTCGGGCGCACGCCCGTATCGGAAGGCGGCAACGGCCGCGACCACAACCCTTACGGCTACTCTCTTTTCATGGCCGGCGGCGGCGTCAAACCCGGCTTTGCCTACGGCGCGACTGACGAGTTCGGCTACCACGCGGCGGAAAACCGGATGCACATTCATGACTTCCACGCGACTGTGTTGGCGCTGCTGGGGCTCGATCACTTGAAGCTGACTTATCGTTATTCAGGGCGCGATTTCCGGCTTACAGATACTGCCGGCAATGTGCATGATGGCGTGTTCGCGTAGGCGCGTATTCCGTATTCGAAAAGGACTATGCAGCCGGCGGCATGTTGAGCCGCTTCTCGATCTCGGTTATGCGCGACTCCGCGACGGTAAGGCGCTGGCGGAGCATGAAGTCGGCCACCTCGGAATCCTTCAGCTTCACTTCGGTGCTCTGGGCGAAGCTGTAGAACGCTTTCAGGAGTTCGGTCTGCACGTCGCGTAGCGTCTCTCTGAGGTCGTCGAACCCGTGCTGGAACTCGGATCGGTTCTGCTCGATGTCCCGCTTCAGCTCGGCGCGAAGGCCTGCGATGTCCTGCTTCAACTCGGTGCGAAGGCCTGCGATGTCCTGCTTCAGCTCGGTGCGAAGGCCTGCGATGTCCTGCTTCAACTCGACGCGAAGGCCTGCAAGGTCGCCTTTCGTGGCGGGCACATTTTGGTCGTCCATCGTATTCATCTCCCATCATATCGGAAAAAGTAAGCGCGCCTTCGGGGAAAGGAACGCCCCGCCTTCAGCAGGCGGATTGACAATCCGCCGCAGGTTAAACAGCATGCCCCACGAACGCCTGAGGTATAATTCCGTAAGCCGGAAATGGCAGTGACACCGGGGAATCGGCATGCGTAAACTGCGCTTGGTATCGCTGCGTCATGCGTTGATCACTCTGGCCGGCTGCGGCCTTCTGCTTGCCAACTGGCCGCAGGCAGCGGGTCCCGACGGAACCTGGCGGGTCCGCGCCGCCAACGCGCCCGTCGAGTGGAGCGTCTCGCTGAACCATAACATCCTGTGGCGCACTCCGCTGCCCAACGGCGGGCAGAGCGGAATCGCCGTGTGGGGCGACCGCCTCTTTCTGACCACGTTCGACGAATATCATGACGGCGATCCAAAGTTCAGCGCAACCATCCTGGGTCACTGCCTGGACGCGCGCACCGGAAAGCTGCTGTGGAGCGTCAAACTGGAGGGTTCGGTGAAGAGCCCCATGATGTACGCGTACAGCGATTCCACCTCGCCCACGCCGGCCACCGACGGTACCTACGTCTTCTTCTTCAACTCCAGCGGCGAAATGGGCGCGTGGGATTTTCAGGGCAAAGAGATCTGGCGCCGTAAGTACACGCCCTGGGGCGAGCCATATCCATTCAATAAACAGCATGAGCCGATCCTCTTCGGCGACACTCTTCTCAACGTGGAACCTCGGGATGGCAATTCGCCGGACAAGCAAGGTTGGAACTATCTGCGCGGCATCGATAAGTACACCGGCAAAACGCTATGGGTCGCGGAAGACGGAACCACCACTTACACCACGTCGGTGTTCGGGAGACTCGCCAGCGGGAAGCCCGCGGTGCTCACCGCGCGCGGCGGATGGCACGATGTCCCCGAGCGCCCCGTTGGCCTGTCTCTGCTCAGTCTTGCTCCGGGAGAAGCCGGACATACGCTGTGGCGGTGGGTCGCCCCTACCGATCAGAACGGCAAGCCGCTCGCCGAACCAGGGTCTCTCGCCGCGCCCACGTGGCAGGCTCTCTACACTATGCATTGGGACCAGCGGTATGCCTATTGGTTCAAACTCAATCCCGAAGAATCGCATCTGGTGTTCGACGCCAATACGGGACAGTTGCTGCGCGAACAGTCGCTGATCCGCAACGTGGATTATCGACAGTGGGATCCCGCGCACGCGGCGTATATCGTCCACCACGGGGTCAACCTGCGGGAGATGACGGAGCTATCGCCGCGAAATCGGCTGGCGCCGGGAGAAGTCATTCGAGTTATGCCGGCATGGCACGCTAACATGGTGGTTGACGGCTATCATTACTTCCTGACTACCGTCGGGCACCGCCGCAACAACGTGCCTCCCAAAGGCAGAGCGGGACCGTCGCACTGCATCGCGCGCGTGAATGTGGAAACTGGCAAGGCGGAGTATCTCGAAGTACCAGTCACTGTGCTGCGCCGCCCGGGAGTTCCTGAGAAGCGCGCGTATGGCGTTGCCGTCGCCACCAGCACAGTCAATTCGCGCGGTCAGGATGTCGGCGCGGAAGACCGCTCGCGCACTGACGGTTGGGAGATCCCGGCCTTTTGGGGCAGCCCGATCGCCGTCAATGACAACATCTACTTCACCACTATGCCTGGCATTACTTATGTTGTGAATGCCAAAGCCAAGATACTCGACGAACGCGCCATTGTGGCGATCAATGACCTGGGGCCGTCGGGCGACACCTGGACGCTGAACACGCCCAGTTTTTCCGATGGACGCCTGTACCACCGCACTCTGAAGGAAGCTATTTGCATCGGCAATAAACCTCTATGACCATCGACGCCCACCACCATCTGTGGAAGTATAGCGCCGCCGAGTATGGCTGGATCACGCCGGAGCAGCGGGCTATCCGCCGCGATTTCCTGCCCGAAGATCTGGAACCGCTGATGCACCATTTCGGCATCGAAGCCACAGTGGCGGTGCAGGCCCGCCAGACGTTGGAGGAAACCACCTGGCTGCTCGGCCTTAGCGAAAAGCACCCGCTGATTCGCGGCGTGGTGGGATGGGTCCCGCTTACGGACGGCGCCGGCGTGAAGCGGAGCCTCGAGCGATTTGCCGGGAACCGCAGGCTGCGCGGCGTACGCCATTTGATCCAGGACGAATCCGATCCGCGCTATATTCTGCGCAACGATTTCAACGAAGGCGTGAGCGCGCTGCGCGAATTCGGGCTGCGGTACGACATCCTGATTTTCGAGCGGCATCTCCCCGCCGCCATCGAATTTGTCGACCGGCATCCCGACCAGACGTTCATCCTGGACCACGTCGCCAAGCCGCGCATCAAGGACAAGATCATGTCGCCGTGGGACCGCAATATGCGTGAACTCGCCAAGCGGCAAAACGTCTATTGCAAACTTTCCGGCATGGTAACGGAAGCCGATCCGCAACATTGGACGCCTGCCGACTTGCAGCCGTATATCGACGTCGCTCTCGGCGCCTTTGGGCCCCGCCGGCTGATGTACGGATCGGATTGGCCGGTGATGCTGCTGGCCGCCGATTACGCGCGCTGGTACGGCACCGCAACCAATGCCATAGCGAAACTGTCGAAAGCGGAACAGGATCGCATCATGGGCGGGACCGCGGCCGAAGCGTACGGGATTTGATGGCGGCTTGCGAGTCCCCAAGCGTCGATACTCGTGGATTTCGGACGCGGCACCGGAGCTATAGATGCTTTCGATAGTTCAAGCAGCGGTCCACCACCTCAAACCCCAGTGCTTCGTGAGCGCGTTGCCGGAAGAGTCCCCTGCACATCGGCGCCCTCATGGTTTAGTATCAAGTTTCAGAAAGTGAGAACTATGAAGACAGCCATTTCCCTTGCGCTTGGCTGCACGCTGGCGGCGCTGGCGGCAGATTCCTTCGCGGTCGACAAAATCGATCCGGAGGCGGCCGGCATGAATCCCGCGCGCCTGGCCCTGATTCCCGTCCGGATGAAAGAGTTCGTTGCCGCCGGCAAGACAGCCGGGGTAGTGACTCTGGTCGCCCGGCATGGTCACGTCGCCAGCCTCGAAGCGGTCGGGTATCGGGACCTCGAAACCAAGACTCCCATGCGTACCGACACCGTCTTCCGGCTGGCGTCGGTCACCAAGCCAGTCACGTGCGCCGGCATTATGATGTTGGTGGACGAGGGCCGCCTCTCGGTGATCGATCCCGTCGAGAAATTCCTGCCCGAGTTCAAGGGCCTGAAGCTAAATCCCTGTGGAACGCGCGCGGGCTACAACTGCGAACTGGTCACGCCTTCCCGGCCGGTCAACATCCTCGATCTGATGACGCACACCTCGGGTTTGCCCGGCGGTGCGCCGGCAAGCGGTGAGCCGCCCAACACGCTGGCCGAGCGCGTCGCTTCCGTCCACGGGGCAACTTTGCTGTTCGAGCCGGGCACGGCCTGGAACTATAGCAATATCGGAATCGCCGCGCTGGGCCGCATCATTGAAGTGGTCGCCGGGCAGCCTTACGATCGCTTTCTGGCCGAAAGAATCTTCCAGCCGCTCGCCATGAAGGATACCTTCTTCTTTGTTCCGCCGGACAAGGCAAGTCGCGTCGCGTCAGTTTACCGCTATGAGACCGATGGGCTGCATCTTGTGCCCATGCCGCAGCCGAAGTTTCCCGCGCCCGAGGGCGGCCTCTTCAGCACCGCCGGCGACATGGCGCGGTTCCACCAGATGTTGTTGAACAAAGGAACGCTGGACGGGCATCGCATTCTCTCGGCGGCCGCCGTGGAAGCGATGACTACGTCGCAGACCGGATCCATGAAGGCGGGTTTTGCTCCCGGAGTGGGGCATGGCTTCGGATTCGAGGTGGTGCGCGAGACGCTCGGCACGTTCCGCTATAACTCGATCGGCAGTTTCGTGAAGGGCGGCGCCTATCGCACCTATGGGTGGGTGGACCCTGCCAAAGACCTGGTCGGCATCATTTTCATGCAGCGCACCAATGGCGGCGGCGATGTCGCGGACGAGATCAACAGCTTCATGGCGATGGCCGCGGCGGCAATCGAGCGCTAACTCGCATCGATTACTTTTTTGTAGTTTGCGGCAATCCGGGCAAATTCAATTTCAAATCGCAGCCGCAATCGTCGCCCGCATTCTTGGCCGTCTTCTGATACTCGATTTCGTAATCGATAATCGCCTTCAAATTCGGCCAATCGATGGTCTGCGCGATGCGCCGGCCGTTGATGAAGAGCGTCGGAGTGCCGTTGATCTCCAAAGCCTGCCCCTCGGCCTCGTCCTGCTTCACGTCGGCCTCGGTAGCCTTGCTATCCATGCACTGGCTAAGCTGCAGCGAGTCGAGGTCTTTCACCTCCTTGGCCCAGCCGAGCACTTTCTCCTTGAGATTCTCGGGAGTGATGTCCGCCTGGTGTTCGAAAACCCAATCGTGATAGGCCCAGAAGGCATCGGAGTTTTGCTTGTACGCGCAGCGGCCGGCGATGGCCGCAGATTTCGCCCACGGATGCAGCGATTCCAACGGAAAAGTCTTGAAGTAGAGCCGCACTTGCGTAGGGAAAGCGGCGAGCAGGTTCTTGCGGAGATCCTGCGCCTCCGCCTTGCAATACGGACACTGGAAATCGCTGAATTCCACCAGCACTACGGGCGCGCCGGGGGTTCCGAAGCTGGGCTCTCCGGCGGTTTTCAGCTTGTCCAGATCGGGCTTGAACGGGTTCTTGTCGATATCGAAGACGCTGGCTTGGAGAATCTTCGAGCCGTCCTTCGAAATCAGAAACTTGAAGTCCTGCGACTGCGCGCCCATGGAGCAATGCGCGCTCACGTCCAGGAAACCCGCCACGTCCGATGGAACCGGATCGGAGATCTTGACTACGATGCGCGAATCCATCACATAGAGATGCCGGATATAAGCTTCCAGCGTGGCTTTATCCAGCGCGGATTTCTTCGCCGGGCTCTGGGCAGTGCCCGCCAATGCCAGCAGCAGCGCGGCCGCCATAACTGCAAACAGCGATTTCGACATGTCCCTTATTGTAAATGGTTTTTCCGTATAGCCATCGGAAATATAACCACAGTGGGTATATCATGGTTCTATGGAGAAACCCGAAGACCTGCTGCCGTTGCCGCCCGCCACGTTTCACATTCTCATGGCGGTGGCCGATGAAGACCGGCACGGTTACGCCATCATTCAGGACGTGGCCGCCCGCACCGGCGGCGAGCTCAAACTGAGCGCCGGCACGCTGTACCGGTCCATTCAGCGCATGCTCGAACAGGGCTTGCTGGTGGAAACGCTGGAGCGCCCCGCGCCTGAGCTGGACGACGAGCGCCGCCGCTACTATCGCATCACTCCCTTCGGCGCGGCTACGGCGCGGGCGGAAGTGACGCGCCTCAGTCACCTGGTGAAGCTGGCGCGCGCGTGCGGGTTCGCTCCGGGAAGGGCTTGATGAGTGACAACATGCCGTGTGGCGACGTGGCGTACAACGTGGCGCGCAACGTGCAGGGTCACAACGTGCCTCGTTATTACCAGATGCTGCTGCTGCTTTACCCCGCCTCTTTTCGCGCCGAATACGGCGAAGAGATGCGCGCCGTTTTCGCCCGCCGCCTGCGCGACGCCGCGGGTCTGCCAGGCGTCGCATGGTTGTGGATCGCGGCCTTCTTCGAAACGCTGTGGGACGCTGCCGCCGTGCATTCGGACATCCTGCGGCAGGATCTCCGCTACACCGCGCGCACGCTCGGCCGCACGCCCGGGTTCACACTGACCGCGATTCTGGTGATCGCGCTGGGCGTCGGCGCGAATACGGCAGCATTTTCGGTTACCGATTTTGTGTTGATCCGTCCGCTGGCATTTCCCGAGCCGGACCGTTTGGTCATGCTATGGGAGAACGTGCCGCAGTATTCGCGCATGGAGCTTTCGCCCGCGAATTATCGCGATTGGAAGCGCATGAGCAGGTCGTTTGAGAGCATGGGCGCCTTCACCACGCAGCCGGTGAATCTGGTCGGGCAAGGCGAACCGGAGCGGATCGATGCGGCTGCGGTGACTGCGGACCTGTTGCCTACCCTCGGCGTCCAACCGCTCATGGGGCGGCTCTTCACGGCTGCCGAAGACCAGCCGGGCGCCGCCGGAACGGTGATCCTGAGCTATCGGATGTGGCAGTCCGAATTCGGCGGCGATGCGGAAATTGTGGGCCGAAGGTTGAACCTCGACGGGTCGCCTTCCACCGTGATCGGCGTGATGCCGCGCGAGTTCAGCTTCCCCGTGAGCGATACCCGGCTTTGGATTCCCGCTGCGCTTCCGGAGGCGCTCTACCAGGACCGGAATAACAATTTCATCGAAGGCGTCGGACGGCTTAAGCCGGGCGTCTCCATGGAACAAGCCAGGGCCGAAATGAACGTGATTGCCGGGCAGCTGGAGCGCCAGTTTCCGAAAGAGAATCTGCACACCGCCGCCACCGTCAACCGGATGCGCGACGAGCTTTCTCAGAAATCGCGCGGGCTGCTGTGGGCCCTTAGCGGGGCCGCGATTTGCGTCTTGCTGATCGCCTGCACCAACCTCGCGAATCTCCTGTTGGCGCGCGGCATAGCGCGTCAGAAGGAGCTGGCGGTGCGTACCGCGATCGGCGCCGGCCGGGAGCGGCTGGCGAGGCAGATGATTACCGAAAGCTTGTTACTGGCATTCGCCGGCGGCGGGCTGGGCGTATTAGTCGCCATGGCCGCTCTGCCCTTAATGGCGCGCCTGGTTCCCAATACTCTGCCCATGGCCGGAATGCCCGCCATAGACGCGCGCGTGCTGCTTTTCGCGGGGCTGCTGACACTCGGCACGGGAATCGCTTTCGGCGTGGGACCGGCATGGCGGATGGGGCGCGGCGCAGATCTGAGCGGCCTGCGCGAAGGCTCCCGTGCGGGCGGTGGGCGCAAAGAGCGGCTCCGTTCGGCGCTGGTAATGGCGGAAATAATGGCGTCGGTTGTGCTGCTGGTTTCGGCCGGCATGCTGATGCGCGCCTTGTGGAGAGTGCAGGCCACCGACCCCGGATTTCGCGCCGATGGCGTACTGACAATGCGCACCGCGTTGCCTACGCCAAAGTACATCACGGAAGCGGCGCGCGACCAATTCTACGCCAGCGTACTCTCAGAAGTGCGGCGTCTGCCGGGAGTGCAGAGCGCGGCGTACACCAGCTTTCTGCCGATGACGATGGGTGGCGGCATCTGGCCGGTGTCCATCAAAGGCCAGAATTTGCAACGGGCCGGAGGCGACGTGGCCAGCATGCGCTTCACCACGCCCGGCTTCTTCAAGACGTTGCGCATCCCGCTGCTGCAAGGTCGCGAACCGGCGGATTCGGACACATCGTCCACGCCTCTTGTGGCCGCGGTCAGCCAATCGTTCGTGCGCAAATATTGGCCCGACGGCAACGCCATCGGCCGCCACTTTCAATTCGCGTTTAGCGACCGGGTGATTGTGGGCGTGGCGGCAGACATCCGCGTTCGCGGGCTTGAGCAGGATAGCGAGCCGCAAGTCTATCTCCCCTACAAGCAGCAGGGCGACGGCAACTATCCGTTCTATGTGCCCAAAGATCTGGCGATTCTAACCATGGGGACTCCCGAAGCGCTGGCGCCCGCGGTGCAACGCATCATCCGCGCCGCCGACCCGGAACAGCCGGTCTCGAACGTGCGCACCATGGCAAAGATTGTCGAGGAGCAAACCGCGTCACGCACAGTGCAGGCGCGTCTGCTGGGCGGTTTCGCCGCGTTAGCTTTCCTTCTGGCGGCGGTGGGGATTCATGGCCTGCTATCGTTCGCGGTGTCGCAGCGCTCGCGCGAGATTGGCGTGCGCGTGGCATTGGGCGCCACACCACGCGACATTCTGAGCATGGTGCTGCGTCAAGCTGCGTTCGTCGCTCTGGCCGGCGTTTTGCCGGGCGCCATACTGGCATATCAAGCCGGGCTGGCGATGCAGGCGCTGCTGGCCGGAGTGAAGCCCGACGATCCGGCTACGTATCTCGCTGCCGCCGCACTGTGCGTGGCCATGACTCTATTCGGCAGCCTGCTGCCGGCGTGGCGCGCGGTAAGAGTCGATCCCATTACCGCGTTGCGCGCGGAGTAGTCA
This sequence comes from Bryobacteraceae bacterium, assembly GCA_049522755.1. Lineage (GTDB taxonomy): Bacteria > Acidobacteriota > Terriglobia > Bryobacterales > Bryobacteraceae > PALSA-243. Next base: position 20,072 of record JBEKNN010000034.1, read on the forward strand.
CTCGTTTCGCAGCGCCACCATGGGGTCCACGCCGGTGGCGCGGAATGCCGGAATCGCACAAGCCGCCAGGCCGGTAACCAGCAGCGCCACCGATACCACCGCGTAGGTAATCGGGTCGCTGGATGGGGTCTCGAAAAGTTGCGAAGCCAGCAACTGGCCGGCCCCGAGCGCCATCGGGACGCCGATCAGCAAGCCCACCGCCATCAGCATGCCGCCGTAACCCAGCACCATCCGCAGCACATCGCCGCTGCCGGCGCCAAGCGCCACGCGGATGCCGATTTCCTGCGTGGCCTGCGTGACTGAGTAGGACATCACGCCGTAGATTCCCACCATCGCGAGCGTCAACGCGAGGCCGGCGAAAATCACCATCAGCAACATCGCAAAGCGGCGGCCGGATAGCGACGTATCCACCAGATGCTCCACCGTTCCCACAGCATCCAAAACCAGGTCGGGATCCAATTGCCGAATAGCAGCGCGCACCGGCGGAATCAGGTCCACAGGATTGCCCGCGGTCCGCACCGCAAAGTACATTGAGGTGCTCGGGTACTGCGCCGCCGGTTGGTAAACGGTGGCGCGGCCTTTCGATTCCAATTGTTGGTCGCGAACATCGCCGACCACTCCTACGATCTCCGCGGGCTTCATTCTACCGATCTGAACCCGTTGACCCAATGGGTTCTCGTTCGGATAGAATTGCCGCGCCATGGCTTCACTGACGATTGCGACCCGCGCCGCAGCGGCGTTGTCGCGCTGCGTAAAGTAGCGGCCCGCCTTCAGCGGAATCCGTAGCGCGGCGAAATATTCCGGCGTCACTGCGCTAATACCTGCCGAGGGCTCGTGGCCCACCGCAACCGGCGGCTTGCCGATCTGGACGAAAGTGAGAATGAGTGTGGTCCCCGCGAGCGGGAAAATCTGCCCGGCGCCGGCGGCGGAGACTCCCGGCAAAGCGCGAATTGTTTCCAACGCCCGATCGTAGAATTCGGTTTGCAGTTTATCGGTCTTATATTGGGCGTCGGGCAAATCCGTACTGAAAGTCAAGACGCCGTGCGGGTCGAAACCGGGATCGATACTGCGCAGGTGGTAGAAGCTGCGCATCATCAGGCCGGCGCCCGACAGCAGGACAATCGAGAGCGCCACCTCGCCGACCACCAGCGCGCTACGCAGACGGTTCCGGCGGAAACCGATAGAGCTGCCGCGGCCGCCGGCGCGCAGAGCCGAGTTCACATCGGTCTTCGCCATGAGAACAGCCGGCGCCAGGCCGAAAAGGGCCACCGTGAACAGAGCTATGGCGGCGGTGAAGGCGAGTACGCGCCAGTCGACGGCGATCTCGCTGGCTCGCGGCAGAATATCGTTGCTCAGATTCGACAGGACGCGGGTTCCGGCCCATGCTAGTGCCAGGCCGCCCAATGCGCCCAGCGCTGCCAGTAACATGCTCTCCGTGAGTAACTGCCGCACCAACCTCGCTCGTCCGGCGCCCAGCGCGCCGCGGATTCCGATCTCGTGCCGCCGCGCCGCCGAGCGGGATAGCAGCAGGTTCGCCAGGTTTACGCACGCGATCAGCAGGACGAAGCCTACAGCCGCCGCCAAGGTAATTATCGCGAGGCGAGTGTCGCCGACTGTGTCTTCCTGGAGGCTTTTCAAATTGGTGTCCCAGCCGGAATTGGTCTCCGGATACGCGTGCTCGGCGCGAGCCGCGATGGCGTTGAGGTCGGCTTGCGCGGCCTCGATAGTTACGCCATTCTTTAGACGGCCGATTCCTGCCAGGCCGTGGTCCCCGCGATCCTGCCAATCCTCCGGTTTTAACGTGTACGGAGCCCAGCACTGCGTTTTGCCGGGGAATTCGAAACCGGCAGGCATAACTCCCACCACGGTGTAAGATTCCGCGTCCAGCTTGAGCTTGCGGCCCAGAATGTCGCGCCGGCCTCCGAATCGCCGCTGCCAGAGGCGATAGCCGACGATCACCACGTGTTCCGATTCCACGCGTGCCTCCTGCGTGGTGAAGCTGCGGCCCAGGATGGGCCGGGTCCCCATCACCTGGAAGAACTCGGGAGTGACGCCCGCGGTGGGCACGCGTTCCGGTTCCGCAAATCCGGTCAGATTGACAGCCGTTGTCTCAATTGCGGAAACGCCGGAAAAGCTGTGGTTGTGGTCGCGGAAATCCAGGTAATCGCCGGGCGAGAGTGGGAACTCGGGGAATCCATTTTTCAGATTTCGTTCGTTCACTACTACCAGCTGCTCGGGTCTATAGAAATGCAGCGGCTGGAGCAAGACTGAGTTGACCACGGTGAATATCGCGCTGACGGCGCCGATGCCCAGCGCCAGCGCCAGTACGGCGACGCAAGTGAATCCAGGATTGCGCCCAAGAGTCCGCAACCCGTAGCGTAGATCTCCCAAGAAGGCTGTGAGCATGGTTTTTCCATCTTAATAAATGAACCCCGGTGCACACCAAGGACAGCTTTTTCCGATGATTGTGAATCGGCCCGCTGCTCGCCCCGATAACCCGTTGCCCATCCGCCCGCCCCGGTATATAGTAGCGTTTGCACTCTCGCCCCGGATGAAAAGTCTATGCGAATCCTTATACTCCTGTTAGCCTGTTCCATCATGGCCCAGTCGGCAGTCAAGGTGGAAAAGACCGCCTACAACGGTTGGGCGAATTGCTACCGCGTGACCAATGGCGAAGTGGAATTGTTGGTCACCTCCGACGTGGGTCCGCGCATCATTCGCTTCGGATTTGTAGGCGGGCAAAATCTGTTTAAGGAGTTCCCCGAGCAGCTCGGCAAAACCGGCGAGGCGCAGTTCCAATTGCGCGGCGGACACCGTGTGTGGAAAGCTCCTGAAGATCCGGTCGCCACCTGGGCCCCTGACAATGTGCCCGTCCAGATTGAGATTACCTCCGACGGACTCATCGCGCGCGAGCCGGTCGAGCCCCTCACCCGGCTGCAAAAAGAGATCGCCATTCATCTGGCCTCCTCCGGCACTCAGGTTACAGTGATTCACCGCATCGCCAACCGCTCGCTATTCCCCCTGGAATTTTCCGTATGGGCCATGAGCATGATGGCTCAGGGCGGCATGGCCATCACCGGATTTCCCCCGCGAGGCCATCACCCGGCCGACCTGGCGGCCACCAATCCGCTGGTAATGTGGGCCTACACCGATCTCTCGGACAAGCGCTGGAAGTTTACTAAGAAGTACCTCATGCTTCGCCAGGACCCGAACAATGCCGAGGCTCAGAAAATCGGCCTTTTCAACCCGAACACCTGGGTAGCATACGTCCTGAACGGCGAAGCGTTTGTGAAGCAGGCGCGGGCCGACGCCGCCAGGACCTATCCCGATTTCGGCTGCGCCTTCGAAACCTTCACCAACAACGAATTTCTCGAAATCGAAACCCTGAGCCCGCTGACGAAGGTCCTTCCGGATCAAGCCGCGGAGCACATAGAAACCTGGACTTTACACCGCGGCGTCCAACTCTCCGATTTCACCGACGCCGAACTCGATCGCATCATCCTGCCATTTCTCAGAACCTCGCCGCAGTGACTCAGCGAAGGTGGAAACGGCCCGGATGGCAGCATGGCCGGCGCCTGGAAGTACCCGCCTGTCGCCTTTTTTCTACTATGCAACGGCAACCGCAATGCAAAGTGGGACAGGCGCTTTCGCCTGTCGGGTTTGGGCCCGCCCCACATTTGGAAAGGGGGCGGGGCAGACGAGGGGTGACCGGCCGCGAAATGCGATGGCTTGTCCCACCTCGGCTGATTGATTATTCAGATGTCAAGGATCGCGTGGGGACGGCTGAGCCGGCGCCACAGAATTTCGTCAGGCTACGAAAAAGTCGAGATCACGCGACTGTGAACGCTGCACGCATGAAAACCCGCGCTCATGCGCAGCGTCATTGGCTCGGAAGACGAGCTGAGTCATATTCATTATGGCGGCGGGGATTCCGCCGGAAAGCTTGGCCGGTCATGGGCAAATAGCGGAAAGCACAGAGTGGGAGGCTTTTTCAGTGTGTTTGCATCCCCCTCTCTTAGTTGCACCGGCCCAAAGGGGCTTCCGCCATTACGCGCGGGCTGCGCCGTCCGTGCGTGTAGGCAATCGGGTATTCACGCACCAGAATGAAGCGGAGAGGCCGCGACGTGAGGTCCGGGCGCTTGTGGCCCTGATTGGGAAATGGAACCACAGCGCGAATCCTGCTAAGGATTTCCTCGCGCACACGGCGGGCGGCAAGCGGGTTATCTTCCGCGATGTATTCCCAAATCTCGGTTATGTCCTGCGCCGCAAGCGGATGAAGCCGAAAGCCCTGCTCCGCGGTCATTGAGGCGGATGCTTCTTGACCGATTCGTCCTCACGGCGATGAAGGTTTTCAAAAAATTCCTCGCCGTCGATGGGCTTCACTCTGCCGCTTTTCAGGTCGTCGTAACGGCTGTCGAGCATTTTGCGAGTGCGGGCCAGTTCGTCGAAATAACCGGCCATGGCGTCCTCAACCAGCTCATCGGGGCCGCGTCCGGTTTCCGTTACCCAGCGGTCGAGCTTCGCCTGTAGATCGGGATTGGTGAGACGCACATCCATGCCCCTTAAGATACGGGAAAACCGGCATTGAGGCAACAGGGGAAACGGAAGCGCCGGAAATCCGCCGGCGCGGGTCCCGCGGCGCGGCCGGCCCGGTCAGGATTCAGAGGCGAGCGTGATCGTCTTGATGGCAAGCAAAATCGAACGTATCGTTTTCACTTGAGCACGGATGGCCTATAATCGAAGTGCGTCGCCAAGCGAAGACTTAATAAACCGGAAACGTTTACGCAATGACGAATACAGACGAACGCTTTGATCGCATCGACGCATCGATAGAACGGTTGGCGGACCGTCTGTCCGGATACATCCTCGATCTCAGGGAGGAAACCAGAACCGGCATGCAGGCTCTCAGTAGCCGCATGGACGTTCTTTCCACGGTGCTGACCGGTATCGACTCCAGGCTCCCCGCCCTTACTAAATCGGTGATCGAAACCGGGGCCTTCTGCTCTCAACTCCTGTTGGAGCAATCGAGGCAGAAGGCCGACTTCGCATCCCGCCTGGAAAAGCTGGAACAGACGGTCGCCAAGCTCCTGGAACCAGCCGCCTGACCCCCGCAACCCCAACAATCCACACCAGTTGCACGAATTTGGGTTCGTTCCGTCAAAACCCGCCCCCCGCTTCCACCCCCGTTCCCGCTGCCCCCGCGAATTCCATCGTCCGTAGCCGGGCCGCCTCGGCCGTCTGTCTCCTCTCCAACCTTCGTTCGCAGCCGGATTACCCACCACTTGCACCCTGGTGCTACACTGTAGTTTGAGGTCGAATCAACCCAGTGGGCGAAAGCCCACTTTTTTGTTGGTTCGGGCACATTAGCAACGATGCAGTCGCCGGTAACGTCGAAAATCGAAGAGATCGCGCGCAGAGTGGCGGAGTCCGAGGGTATGGAAATCGTCGAGGTGGAAGTCAAGGGTGGTGGCAACAACCGCCTCGTGCGCATTTCCATCGACAAGCCCGACGGCGTCACCCACGGCGATTGCGAGTTGGTTTCGCACCAGGTAGGAACCATTCTCGACGTCGAAGACGTCATCCCCGGCGGCAGTTATACGCTCGAAGTCAGCTCCCCTGGCGTCGAGCGCAAGCTGGTCAAACCGCAGGATTACACCAGGTTCGCAGGCAAGAAGGCCAAAATCACGCTCAGGGAACCCATCGACCAGAGACGCAGCTTCGAGGGCAAGCTCGCCGGCTTCGAGGATGGCGCCATCGCGCTCGAAACCGCGCCGGGGCAGACGCTGCGGGTGCCGTTCGACAACGTTCAGAAGGCCAATTTGAAGTTCGAGTGGTAAAGCCCGCCGGGACATAATTCAAGGAAAAGACACAGAAGAGGGCGCTTTGGAAACCATCGTTCAATCCATCGAGATACTCAGCAAAGAGAAAGGCATCGATCCGCAAATCGTCTTCGACGCCGTCAAAGACGCCATGCTGATCGCCGCGCGCAAGCACTATCGCAATACTGAAGATTATCTTGCCGAGATGGACGCCAAGACCGGCGCCATCAAGCTCTACGCGCTGAAAAAGGCCGTCGAAGCAGTGGAAGATCCTGCGCATGAAATGACGCTCGCCGAGGCGCGCCGCATCGATCCCGCGGCCGAGCCCGGCACGGAAATTCGCATCCCCAAGAACACCGACGCCCTGGGCCGCATCTCCGCGCAGACCGCCAAGCAGGTGATTTTTCAAAAGGTCCGCGAGGCTGAGCGAGAGACCGTTTACAACGAATATTCCGGCCGCGCCGGCGAGCTGGTCAACTGCACCATCAAGCGCGTAGAAGGCCCCGATTACGTGCTCGACCTCGGCAAGACCGAAGCCCGCCTTCCTAAGAAGGAGCAGTCGCGCCTCGAAAGCTACAGCGCGGGCGACCGCATCCGCTGCGTCATCAAGCTGGTGGATAAGGCCAGCAAAGGCCCCGGCGTCCTGGTCTCGCGCGCCGCGCCCGAGTTGGTGATGCGCCTGTTTGAGCAGGAAGTTCCGGAGATCTACGATGGCACCGTGCAGATCCGCGGCTGCGCCCGCGAGGCCGGCGAGCGTACCAAGATCGCCGTACAGAGCCGCGACCGCGATGTGGATAGCGTCGGCGCCTGCGTCGGCATGAAGGGCATGCGCGTGCAGTCCATCATTCGCGAGCTGCGCGGCGAGAAGATCGATATCATCGAGTTCTCCGAAGATCCGGTGGTCTTCGCCACCCACGCGCTCAGCCCCGCCAAAGTCAGCCGCATCAGCATCGTCGAAGCGGCGGAACGCCACATGGAAGTCATTGTCGACGATTCGCAATTGTCGCTGGCCATAGGCAAGAAGGGCCAGAACGTGCGCTTGGCCGCCAAACTGCTCGGGTGGAAGATCGATATCAAGAGCGAAGAGGAAAAGCGCCAGGAAGTGGAATCGCAGATGGCCGCGCTGGTTTCGCCCGGCGCGCCCGTTTCCGTGCTCATCGATTACGGCCTGCCCGAGAATATCGTCGAGACGCTGGTAGCGGCGGGCGTAGGCACCATCGACCAGCTCGGCAGCATGACGCCTGAGCAGATCGAAGAGATCCCGGGCTTCGGGCCCGACATGGTGGAGAGCATTCAGCAGTACGTGAACGCCTACTACGGCCAATTCGAAGACGAAGACGTAGGACAGGCCTCCCGGCCTGTCCTCGAAGCGGAGCCGGCCGAGATCGAAGCTGCGGTAGCCGACGCCGAAGAAGAAGGAATGCCGGCGCCCGGTAGCGCCGGCGGTCTTGCCGCCGGTGATTTGGCCGCCCCCGGTAACGCCGCCGGCGAGTCGGCAGGTAGCGCCGGTGAACTAGCCGCCGGTCCCGCCTCCGAATCCGAAGCGATTGAAACGGAAGAGTCTGGTACGATAGAAAACGCTGGTTTCCCCGGTCACAATCAGTCCGAAACCGAGGCCACGGAAGAACATATTGGCGAGTGACATCGGTTTCACAAGCAGAAGAAGATAGCTTTATCTATGGGAAAGATCCGAATTAACGAGCTGGCGCGGGAGTTGGAAGTTAAGGCTCACGAAATACTGGAGAAGCTCCCCGAACTGGGCGTCGCGGATAAAAAGACGCACTCCAGCTCGCTGGACGACGACGTAGTGTACAAGCTGCGCCGCTACTACGGGCATGAGGATGCCGAGCCTCCCTCCGCCGCCGAGCACGAAACCACGCCCCAGGACCGCGCCCACGCCCATGCCGAACCGGCCCCCGTCTCTAACGGACAGCCCAAGTTTCAGCCTGTTGTGGATGTCGAACCCGCGCCGGCAGCCCCGGCTACCCACGCCGCGCCTTCCGCCAGGCTCCAGGAAACGCCCCGCGCCGAGCCACCGGCCGCAGAGCCGGAAAGACCGGCCGCTCCCGCGATGCCCATTCGGCCGCCCATCGCCACGGGCCGGCCCATTCATCCGCCCATCGGATCTCATTCGGGGCCGCCTCGCTCGCCGATGCCGGTTCAGGCCAGAGCTCCAGCCCCGCCGCAGCATGTCAGCGCGCCGGCCCCCAGTGCGCCACCGCCCAGCGCGCCGGCGCCCAGCACGCCACCCGCGGCGGTGATCGCGCCCGGACGCCCAACCGCGCCGCCGCCGCGGCCCATTCCCTCGGCCCCCGGTCCGGCCGCGCCGCGTCCCGGGCAGGTTTTGTCGGGCCCGCGCGCTCCGCTGCCGCCGTCGGAAACCGCACGCTCCGGCGCGCCGGCAATGCCGCGCCCACCCGCGCCGCGGCCGCCAGCCGGCGCGCTTCCATCGAGCGCCCATCGCCCCTTGGCCGGCCAACCCATCGCGCGACCGGTGGTGCCGCCGCGTCCCGATCTCGCCGCTAAGCTCAGCGCGCCTCGCCCCACAATGCCTGCGGCGCCTTCCTCGCCGCATCCCGGTGCTCCCAGAGCGGCCAGTGCTCCGGTTCCGGGTCAGCCGATTTATCGCGGCCCTATCCGCCCCGGCCAGCCAATGGTTACGCGCCAGGGCCCAGGCGGCCCTGCCCCCGGTCCCGCTCGTCCCGGCGTCCGGCCCGGCAGCGGTCCGCGTCCGCAGCATCCCACTTCCCGTGGACGCATCGAACCCGGACTGGCGCCCCCGCCCGTCGAGCCGGCGCGCGGCCGCCCAGGCGATAAGCGCCCGGTTCGCCAGCAGCGCGAGCGTGTGGAAGAAGAGCGAACGCTCCGGCCGCAGCGGCGGCACGTGGAAGCCGGTCCTCCGCCCATCAATCGCGAGATTACGATCTCCGAAGGCATCACCGTTAAGGAGCTTTCCGAAAAACTCGACGTCAAGGCCGCGCTCATCATGAAAAAGTTGATGGACCGCGGCATCTTCGTGGCCATCAACCAGACGCTCGATTCCAAGCTCGCCACCGAAATCTCCCGCGATTTCGGCGCTTCCACCGCCACCGTCAGCTACGAAATCGAAGCCATGGCGGGCGTGGAAGAAGCCCAGGAGGCGAAGGACGTCGTAAGGCGCGCGCCCGTGGTCACCATCATGGGCCACGTCGATCACGGCAAAACCTCGCTGCTCGACGCCATCCGCACGGCCAACGTCGCCGGCCGCGAAGCCGGCGGCATCACCCAGCACATCGGCGCCTATCAGGTGGAGATGAGCGGCAAGAAGATCGTCTTCATCGATACGCCTGGCCACGAAGCCTTCACCCGCATGCGCGCCCGCGGCGCCAAAGTGACCGATATCGTGGTGCTGGTGGTAGCGGCCGACGACGGCGTGATGCCGCAGACCCTCGAAGCCATCGATCACGCCCGCGCGGCCAAAGTTCCCATCATCGTCGCCATCAATAAGATCGATAAGCCGGATTCCCAACCCGACCGCGTCAAGCAGCAGCTTTCCGACCGCGGACTGCTGGCGGAAGACTGGGGCGGCGATACCGTCATGGTGCCGGTTTCCGCCAGGACTCAGGTCGGCATCCCTCTGCTGCTCGAAATGATCCTCCTGGTCGCCGAGCTGCAGGACCTCAAGTGCAACCCCGCGCGCCCCGCCATGGGCACCGTGCTCGAAGCGCAGCTTGATCGTGGACGCGGCCCCGTAGCCACCGTGCTGGTGCGCAACGGCACGCTGAGCGTGGGCGATTTCTTCATCTGCGGATCGGTCTTCGGCAAGGTGCGCGCGATGATCAGCGACCGCGGCACGCAGATTCGCAAAGCCGAGCCCTCCACGCCCGTCGAGGTTCTTGGCCTCGAATCGCTCCCCGAAGCCGGCGACGATTTCCAGGTGGTCACCGATACCGCTAAAGCCAAGCAGATCGTCAATTTCCGCGACCTCAAGGCCCGCGAAGTCGCGCTGGCCAAGAACAGCCGTCTCACCCTGGAACAGCTTCACAAGCAGTTGCAGGCCGGCGAAGTCAAAGAGCTTCCCATTATTCTGAAAGCGGACGTGGGCGGCTCGGCCGAAGTCATCGGCGAAGCCCTGCAGAAGCTCTCTAACGACAAGGTCAAGGTCCGCGTTCTGCACTCGGGCGTGGGCGCCATCAACGAATCGGATGTGCTGCTGGCGTCGGCGTCCAACGCCATCGTGGTTGGCTTCAACGTGCGGCCGGAGCGCAACGCCGCCGCCGTGGCCGAGCAGGAGAAGGTGGATATTCGCCTTCACACCATCATTTACAACCTCACCGACGAGATCAAGCGCGCCATGACCGGCCTGCTCTCGCCCGTCTTCCGCGAAGTCTACAAGGGCAAGGCGGAAGTCCGCGAGACTTTCCGTATTACCAAGGTCGGCGCCGTGGCCGGCTGCATCGTGGTCGATGGGACCATCAACAACAAGTGCGAAATCCGGCTGCTGCGCGATAACGTGGTGGTGCATACCGGCAAAATCTCCTCGCTACGCCGATTCAAGGACGACGTGTCCGAGGTGAAGAGCGGTCAGGAATGCGGCATCACACTCGAGAATTATGGCGATATGAAACAGAACGACATCATCGAGGCATTCGTCACCGAGAGGGTGCCCACCGAGGGATTCTTATAATGCCATGGCCTCCGTCGGCGTACTTACGCTCGAGCTCAGGCTCCAGAATTCGCACTCTCTGAAGGAGAAGCGCCACGTAGTCCAGAGCCTGAAAGACCGCCTGCGCCACAAGTTCAACGTGGCCGTAGCCGAAATCGATTATCAGGATTTATGGCAGCGCGCCGCCATCGCGGCGGTGACCGTATCATCCGACCACGCCCACGCCGAAAAAGTTTTGCAATCGGTGGAAGACGAGGCCGCCGCGCTTCTAGGATCGGAACTGGCGGAGGCGACCGTCGAATGGCTGGCGTAGCAGAGGCATCCTGGGGCCTTAGACTTGACGCAGAGACGCAGAGGCGCAGAGATCGGCGCGGAGCAGACATTAAATGCGTTCTCTGCGCTTATCTCAGCGTCTCTGCGTCTCTGCGTCGAAAAGAAAGCCTCGGCTAAGATGGACGAACGGCGCAGCCTGCGCGTCTCCGAGACCATCCGCGAGGAACTCGCCGAGATTATCGGGTTTGAAACCGACGACCCGCGGCTGCTCGCCGTCGACGTACAGGCGGTGCACGTCAGCCCGGACGGCCGCCATGCCACCATCCGCGTCGGCTTGCGGGGCAGCGAGCGCGAGCAGAAGGAATCCTTGGCCGCCCTCGAACATGCCCGGGGTTATTTGCGTCACGAGCTGGCGCTGCGGCTCAGTCTCCGGCACGTTCCGGAGCTGCACTTTGGGCACGATCGCAATCAGGACGTGGAAACGCGCATCGACTTCCTGTTAAGACGGGCGAAAAAATCTCGTGGACGCACGGAAAAAGGGCCCTAAAATCAAACAAATTGTGTTAGTTTTGTTTCTGTCGGGGGCTTTGGCGAGGCTGGCCGCGGCGGCGGCGACTTACTCGGACGCGCCGCCGGAGTTGCTGCGCCTGGTAAAGACCGCCGACGCCATGGGTTCAACGTATTCGGTGGAGTTGTACGGCTACGAACAGGCCAGGTTGACGGAGGCTGCGGACGCCGCCTTGGAAGAGGCCCAGCGGCTGGACGGCCTGCTTTCGAATTACAAGGCCGAAAGCGAGTGGAGCCGGATCAACCAGCATGCCGCCAAAGGGCCCATGCGGATTTCGCCCGAGATGTTCCGCCTGCTTTCGGCGTGTGTGGAATATAGCATCGAAGGCGAGGGCGCGTTCGACATAACCGTCGGGCCGCTGATGAAGGTCTGGGGGTTTTACAAAGGGACGGGCCACTTGCCGCACCGTGCCGAGGTGGCGGCGGCCCTGACCAAGGTGGGTTACCGGCATATCCACCTGGACGCCGCGGCGCAGACCGTATGGTTCGACCGCCCCGGTGTGGAGATGGACCCGGGCGGCATCGGCAAGGGCTATGCCGTGGACCGGATGGTGGATGTTTTGAAACAAATGGGCGTCAAGATCGCTCTGGTAGCGGGTTCCGGCAGCAGTATCTTTGGAATGGGGGCGCCGCCCGGCGAGGCCAGAGGCTGGCCCGTGGATATACGCGATCCGTGGAACCACGAAAAGACGGCGGCGGTGGTTTTCCTGAAAGATATGTCGATGTCCACGTCCGGCAGTTACGAGAAGTTTTTCCGGGCGGAAGGCAAGGTCTACGCCCATATAATGGACCCGCGCACGGGCTATCCGGCGCAGGGCAGCGTATCGGTTTCGGTGATCGCTCCACGCACCATCGATAGCGAGGCGTGGGCCAAACCGTATTTCGTGAATGGCCGCCAATGGGCGGCGCGGCGCAAGCCAAAGGATTTTCGCGTGTACTTCTGCGAAGACAGGACGGATCGACCATGCGCGTGGCTCCAATGACCAGCCGTTTCCTAGATGCTTGCCGCCGGCGTCCCACCGACGTACGGCCGGTGTGGTTCATGCGGCAGGCCGGACGCTACATGAAGGAATACCGCCAGATCCGCGAGCGCCACGGCATCCTCGAAATCTGCAAGCGCCCCGACCTGGCTGCCACCGTCACCCTGCAGCCGGTGGAGACGCTCGACGTGGACGCCGCCATCATCTTCGCCGACTTGCTGCTGCCTGTAGAACCCATGGGCTTGAAGTTGCGCTATGAAAAGGGTGAAGGCCCGAAAATCGGCAACCCGGTCCGGAACACCGACGACGTGGATTCGCTCTCCACCGGCGACACGGACGATCTGGGCTATGTGGGCGAGGCCATTCAGCAGGTGGTGCGCGCGCTCGGCGGCAAAGTGCCGGTGATCGGTTTCGTCGGCGCGCCCTTCACCATGGCGAGTTACATGATCGAGGGCGGCGCCTCGCGCAACTTCATCCGCACCAAAAAGCTCATGTATAGCGACGAGACCCTGTGGCGCCGCTTGATGGGCAAGATTGTGGATGTGCTCGCGCCGTTCGCGCACATGCAGGTCAGCTCCGGCGCCCGCGCGATCCAGGTATTCGACAGCTGGGTGGGCGCGCTGGGCTCGGACGACTACGTCCGCTACGCCGCGCCCTATTCGCGCGCGCTGATCGAGCGCATACGCTCCACGGGGGTCCCCGTGATCCACTTCGGCACCGGCGCTTCCGGCTTCTTCCGCGAGCTGCACGCGGCCGGCGGCGACGTGATGGGCGTCGATTGGCGCATCAACATCGACCAGGCGTGGATGGACATCAGCTACCGCTCCGCCATTCAAGGCAACCTCGACCCCGTGGCGCTGTTCGCCCCGCTGCCTGAGCTGCGCGCCAAGGTTCACGAGCTGCTCAAGCGCACCGGCACGCGGCCCGGCCATATTTTCAATCTGGGCCATGGCATCCTGCCCGAAACTCCGGTGGAGAACGTGAAGGCCGTGGTGGAAATGGTGCGGGAATACCGTCCGTGAAGCAGGCGGTCCTCCTGCTCGCCCACGGCGCGCCAGAGCGCGTCGAGGATGTACCGGAGTACCTGAAGTTTGTACGCAGCGGCCGGCCGGTTTCCGCTCAGCTCATCGAAGAGATAAGCCACCGCTACGCCGCAATTGGCGGCTCTTCGCCCCTTCGCCAGTGGACGCAAGCGCAAGCCGAAGCGCTTGAAAAGCGGCTCGGCATACCAGTGTTCTATGGCATGCGGAACTGGCATCCCTTCATCCGCGAGACCATGGACCGCATCCGCGATTCCGGCGCGGAACGCCTCGCCGCCATTTGCCTGGCCCCGCAGTATTCGAAGATGTCGGTGGGCTTTTATTTCCGCCGTACGCAGGAAGCCAAGGTGGATGCCGGCGCGAGCGTCGAGATCGTATGGGCCAAGAGCTATCACGATTCGCCGCTGCTTATCGAAGCCTTTGCAGAAGAGCTAGCCTTCACCGAAAAGCTGCGTCCCATGGCCCCTGGCCGCAAAGTACTTTTCACTGCGCACAGCCTGCCTGAAAAGGCGCTGGCCGAAGGCGACCCCTATGAGCGCGAATGCCGCGCCACCGCGGCGTTAGTAGCCGCGTCCGCCGGCGTCGCCGATTGGGACTTCGCCTTCCAAAGCCAGGGCATGACCGAGGACCGCTGGCTGGGTCCGACCGTCGAAGCGACGCTAGACCGCTATGCCGCGGAAGGCATTCGCGAGGTGGTGCTGCACCCCATCGGCTTCGTCTGCGACCACGTGGAAGTGCTCTTCGACGTGGACATATTGTTCAAGGGTTACGCCGCGGAGCGCGGCATCGCTTTGCTGCGGCCGGAGTCGTTAAACGGCTCAGCGAAGTATACCGAAGCGTTGGCTGAGGTTGTGGGGCAGGTTGTTAACCTGCGGCGGATTGTCAATCCGCCTGCTTGAATTTTCTACATTCTTCCGCGACTATGTTTTGTAACCGGCGAGACCTATAACCGGGCGACCGCAGCCCGTGCGACCGCTCGCATCTAGTTTCTAGACCGCGCCTCATCCACGACCACCATCCACCTGGTGCGCCGCGCGGCATTCGCCGGGGTGCATCCCCGCGAGATCGCCAAAGCCGAACACGTATCTAAAGACCCGCTGGCATCTCGACGTAAAGCTCACAGCGAGCACGGATGTCGATAATGACCTGCTGGGCTGTTACGCCAGGCTTATGACCTTTGCATCCGACGTGTAGCCGCCATCTTCACCGCCATCCGCATCGCCTGCTTCATGCTGCGCGCGTCGCCCTGATTCTTTCCCGCGATGTCGAATGCCGTGCCATGGTCCACCGAAGTCCGTATGATCGGGATGCCCAGCGAGACATTCACCGTGCCCTCGAAATCGATCAGCTTCATGGGAATGTGGCCCTGATCGTGGTACATCGCCACCACCAGATCGTAAGCGCCGCGCGACGCCTGCAGGAATATCGTGTCTCCCGCGTGCGGCCCGCTGCACGCGATGCCTTTGGCGCGCGCGGCCTCCACCGCGGGCGCGATCAGCGATTCGTCTTCCTGTCCGAACAGGCCGTGCTCGCCGGCGTGCGGATTGAGCCCGCAAACGGCAATGCGCGGCCGCTCGAATCCCAGCAATCGCATCGCATCGTAGCCCAGTTCAATGGTGCGCGCAATACGCGCGGTGTTGAGATCGCAGGCCGCGCGCAGCGCCACGTGCGTGCTCACGTGGACCGTGCACAGCCGCTCGCTGGCCAGCAGCATGCGCGATTCGGTTGCGCCGCACAGGGCCGCGATGTACTCCGTGTGTCCGGAAAACGGCTGCCCCGACGGCTGTCCCGACATCATCACGGCTTCCTTATTGAGCGGCGCGGTGACCATGGCGTCCGCCTCTCCACTCATGCACAATTGCGTTGCGACGCGGACGTATTCCACCGCCGCAGCACCGCATCGCGCGTCCAGTCTACCGAAGGCGAAGCCGCCGAGATCGCCCAGCGTTCCGGTGTTGCGGAGCTCGGATGTCGTGCCTAGTCCGGATATCGCGAGCTTCAAGCCCGTGAATTGCTCCGCCATCTGGAGCACGCGTCCGTCGCCCACCACGATCCACCGCGCCAGCGCTGCTACCTCAGGGTCGGCTAGAGCTTTCAAGACGATCTCAGGCCCGATGCCGGCCGGGTCGCCCATCGTGAGTGCAATCGCAGGTAGGTGGCTTAAGCTTTCGGGCATGTGAAGAAGTCCGTTATCGCAATCAGAGCGCCGGAATCGCCGAAGGCCCCGGATTTGGTGGCAACCGCGACGCCGTCAAATGTGCCGCCGCGGAGAGTTCCCCAGGGAATTCCAGCCTCCACTTCATCATGAAGCTCGATGCCCCGCGCGCGCAAGGCGCGGCAAACGTGCGCGGCCGTATCGCCGCCAGAGAGCGCCAGTGCCCCGGCCACTTCGCAGGCCCCTCGCAGCAATTCGGCGATACGCTTCTCCGGAATGCGCCCGCGCGGTATTTCGAGCATCACGTTGCGGCCGTCGCGCAAAGCATCCACGATCTCGCCGGGCGCCGCAACTTCCGCGAAGAGGGCGCATACAGGCCGCTCGGCCAACAGGCGGCTTTGCTGCGCCAGCGTCGCCGGATGAGTCGATCCAATGCAGAACAGTACCGGCCCGAAGCGGCTCGCCTGGCGCGCAATTCTCTCACGGCCCGCGGAAATGCTTCGCGCCAGCGCAGCCGCCAAGCCAGCCGATCCGGCCCACAGAATTCGGCCCTTCCATTCCGTCATGGCTTCCACTACCGCATCGAGATCCGCATCGCAGACCGCGTCCACCGAGACGTAGCGGACACCGCCACCGATCGCTACTGTGACGCCGCCGGCGCGGATATGCCGATGCGAGGCGAGCCCCTGCGCCTGAAAGTAAGCGCCGATCTCGACCGCTTCAAACTCGGCGGGGCCAGTCAAGAGATCATCCACTCGATCAGCCACTCGTAGCCAGCCGTCCGCCACAATTCGCTTCATAGCCGGAAACGCCGGCGTAATCACCGCCGCGTCGCAGCCGAACGCCGATACCGTGGCGGCGATTTCCGCGCCCGCGTTGCCGCGCAACGTCGAATCGATCTTCTTGAACAGGATGCGCGCCTTTGTGTCGGCAAGCCGTCGCGCCGTGTCCAAGATGGCACGCCGCGAATCGTCCACGCTCAAGCCGCGGCTATCCGTGCTGACGGCTAGCACATCGGGATTCGGAACTCCGGCTCCCAATTCCAGCGCCACCGCGGTCCGGCGCCCGTTCACCGCGAACTGGACCGCGGCGTCGCACGCCCCGGTCAGGTCGTCGGCGATCAGCAGGCATTCCACTAGCACCTGGTTAGCACGCGTACGCCCGCCTCACCAGTTCCCGGGCCCCCTCCGGCGCCAGATGCTCCCACGGCATCCCGTGCGCGATCCGCTCCCGTACCTCGGTCGATGAAACATGATCGAATTCGCCGTCCAGTGCCAAGATCCTGACACTGTGACGAGCATTCGCCACTATTTCGAACTCGCCGCGCCGCGCGGCCACGAGCAGATCGAACTGATGGAGCATTTTGCTCACGGCTTCCGGCTCGCCGTAGTCCCAGTTGAGAATGCGCTCGGCGGCGTCGCGGCCGCATAGGAATGTCGGCCGGACGTCTTCGCCGTAAGCCTCGCGACACTCCGCCGCGATTTCGACGAACAAACCGCCATCCGCCGCCGCAATCGAAAATGCCGGCTCATCCGCCAGAGCGGCGTGCAACATCTGCACCCGTGCCGCGAATGGCGCGCCATGATATGCCTTATGCGGGAAGGTCCTCGGTAAAACGAAGACCACCTCGCCAACGGGTGAGCCGCCCTGTGATCCGGATTGTGAAAGCGCCGCGCGAGCGAGGGCCAGATGCGCCACCGTTACCGGATTGAACGCGCCAGCAAGGATGCCGATGCGCCGCGGCGCTGCAGTTGCAGCCACGAGCGCCCCCGACTGCGACTGCCCGCCGGCGCGGCGAAAGAACTCCATCGTTCGATACACCAAGGGTCGTTTGATACACCAAGGTCCGGCCGCTCCGATACACCAAGGGCCTCTGACACACAAAGGGCGCGGGACTTCCCCCGCGCCCTTCGCCCTTCAAAGATTCTTAGGCCGCGTTGAGCAGCAACTCGTCCCTGCCGTCGCTGGTATCGGCCACGAACTCATGGCGGTCGGAGGCTTCCTGGCAGCGGATGCAATACTTCGTCCACGGCACCGCTTCGAGACGCTTCGGCTTGATGTCTTCCTCGCAATGGAGGCACACCCCGTAGCTGCCGTCTGTGATCCGCCCCAGTGCGCCCTTCACGTTGCGCAACAGGTTCGATTCCCGGTCGAGATTACGGATGGCCAGTTCCCGCTCTCCAGCGAGCTGCACTTCATCCAAGGCGTCCGGGGTCTTTTCAATTGCGATGTCTTCCCGGTTACGCAGTCCGGCGGAAAGTTCCGTCTGCTTGGCTTCGAGCACCGCTCTATACTTGTTGAGTTCGGTTTGATTCATTGGTCCATCTCCTCTTGAGCCGGTAATTTTTTAACTTGTTCTATTTACCGCAACCATATAGACGACGTTTTTCGCTAAAGGTTGCAGGTTCCGGGTTGCCCCATTCGAGCTATTTACGATTCTTTACCCGTTGTCCGGCGTCCTTCACGCGCTGAAGTAAAGCAATCCTCGTGCCAAATCACTGCACTGCCCGTTCCGCGTTTTCCCTGGCACGGCGGAACCATCCTTCCCTTTCCGGCAGATGATACCATCTGATTCTTGGAAGGCCAACTTAATCGGTGCATACAAACACCTACGGTTAAACGGTGCAACTGGGCCGGGATGTTCGCAAGTATTTTTTTCTTTCTCGCCGGCCAACCATTCATCGGCGCCCTGGGCATCCAAACCGACGAGGCGCTGTTTGCCGTTCCGGTTTTTGAGCCGCGCGCCGCGTTGTATTCCTTTACTATCGGCCATTCCCAGATTTCCTTGATGCTGATGAGCTACCTGGGATGCGTCAAAACACTGCTATACCGGCCGATTTTCCGCCTGTTCGGTACCGGAGCCTACGCGGTGCGCGAACCGGCCCTGTTGATGGGAGCGGCCAGCGTCTGGCTGTTTTTCCTGCTGCTGCGCCGGATTGCCGGCGTGCGCGCGGCCAGTATAGGATGCTGCCTGCTGGCGGTGGATTCAGTTTATCTGCTCACGACCTGCTTCGACTGGGGGCCGGTGGCGCTTCAGCATTTGCTGATCGTGGGCGGAGTTCTATTACTGATGCGGTTCTACCAGACCATGTCAAGCCTTTCGCTGGCTGCGGGGTTCTTCCTATTGGGCTTGGCGTTGTGGGATAAAGCCTTGGCGATATGGATGTTAGGCGGACTCGGGGTCGCTGGAATCCTGATCTTTCCGCGCCAAATATGGGCTGTGACCGGGGTTCGGCGAGTCCTCATCTCCGTAGCCGCTCTGGCGCTGGGGGCACTGCCACTGATTGTTTACAATGTGCATACCAGCTTAGCTACACTCCGGGAGAACACCGGCTGGGATACGCGCAACCTACCCAACAAGACGCGCATTCTGGCGGAAACTGCGCGCGGCGGAATCCTCTTGGGCTATTTCAACGCTGAAGACAGGGATACTCCCGTCCCGAAGCAGCCTTCCGGAGCGATCGAGAAAGCCTCCGCCGCATTGGCCGAGTTTGACGGCGACCAGTCGTCGGGCTGGATGCTCTACATCTTCTTCGCGGCGGTGCTGCTGGCTCCACTAGGCGGATGGAACGCGACTCGAGCCGTGGCGTTCTTTCTGATCGCGATGGCCGTCGCCTGGATTCAGATGGTGCTCAACCCGCATACGGGCGGCAGCGCACATCACACCATCCTGCTGTGGCCGTGGCCGCAAGCCGTGATCGCGGTTTCGTTCGCGGGCGTCTCCCGGCGGATGGGCCGGTTCGGCGTGCCGGCGGTGGCAGTGGTGGTCGCGCTAACCTGTGCGTCCTGTCTGCTGGTAACCAACGAATACTACGCCAAGATAGTGCGCAATGGCGGCGCGCCGGTCTGGAGTGCGGCGGTGTTTCCGCTGGCTGAGCAGTTGCGGCACACCGGCGCCGCGTATGTGTTCTGCACCGATTGGGGGATTTTCGATTCCATTGCTCTGCTCGACCGGAACCGGCCGCCGGTGCGGAATGCCATCGGCGCGGAGAAGGACCCGACCGATCTCAAGTGGGCGTTGAACGACCCGACCAGCGTATTCGTGGGTCACGTCAAAGCGGTCGAGGCACTCGCCGGCGTCAACGAGCAAGTGGTCGCGGCCGCGGAGAAACTAGGTTACCGGCAGGAAATAGTAAGTACGATTGCGGATGGATATGGGCGGGATATTTTCACCGTCTACCGGTTCCATTGAGTTTGGCGACGGGATCGGACTGCCGGCGCGCCGGTGTCTTTTGTTCGACAACGCTTCGCTCTGGAGCCGCTCAGCTAGCATGGAAGGTCCGGCATTCCGCCGAGAAATCGGCTACCTGCAAGGCTGAAGCTGGCGGCATCCTCGGCAGCGAGCAATGATATGATCCGGAGAGTCGATGCTCGATTCTCTGATCCGGCATTGGGGCGACATGGCCTAACCTGGTGGGGTTGGTCATCAGCTTGTTTACACTTATATTCGCCAGGCGCGCGTCGAAGGCAGCCGAAGAGGCTCGGGATTTCGTGCTGCGTCAGACCCTCAGGCAAGACATGGAGGCGTGCGGACGTTTGGCCGCGGATATAGAGGCATTCGTCGCGCTCGGACAGAGCGATTGCGCCAGTATGAGAGCCCGGGATCTCATGCATCAGATTGCGTTCCTGGATGCCAGATGGGAGATGAAGTTGCCGCAACAGTCCAGGAGCAACCTTTTGATGGCCACGAGCAACTGGAGCACATTCACAAGGAGATGTCGCGAGTTCCGGTTACGGCGATGACGCCACGCGCCAGAACGCTGCTCACCCGAGCATGTCACGAAGTCAGTACAATCTTTAGTAGTGAGCGTGGAGCCGCGACGGCGGAGGCGGAGCGCAAGGTTTAAGACGATGAAGGAACGAAAAGAGACCTTTTTTCGAGAAGTCTTATCGAAAACTAGTGCTGGCCGAATTCGCTGGCAACCGACCGCGAACGAGTCCGCGTTCTGTGCGATCATTCCCGGCGGTTACGCAGTCGGGCTGGCGTCGGCCGATATTGGCGGCGTCAAGCGCCTGGCGTTGACTCTAGTCGAGCTCGGTCAGACGCTGCTTACCGTTGTCAGCGTCAGCGACGTGAGCCAAGGGGAAATGGATGAGTTGTTTGCGCTGGTTCAGGCCCAGACGGAACAAGCCGATTCCAAAGTGGACACAGCCATCGAGGCCTTGGCGAATCTCTAAGCGCTCCGATTCGCAATTCCCCAAAACGGTCGCGGCGCCGATTTTCGCTTACCAGAGTTCGTTGGGGCTGAAGCGAAGGTCGCGGTCGAGAATCATCTCCACAATCGTGCCGCGCGGCAGAACCGCCTCCGGCCGTTTGTCGTGCAGAATTGTGGCGAGACCGGCGCCTACTCCGGCCCCCGCCCCGATGCCGACGCCGCCGAGCGGGTGACCCGCTGCCGATCCGGCGATTCCACCCACCCCGGCGCCGATCCCTCCGCCGGTGGCGACGGTTCGAGCGTCGCCGGAGCCATCGCGCTCACCGGTGACTTTACCTTCGTTGGAATCGACCTGGCCGCGCGCGCTGGAATCGGCGGAAACCAGCCGTGAGTGAAAATCGCGCGCGACTCCGTTCGGCAGCATCAGGGAATCGAAACGAATATATATTTCGCCTTTCCCTTTCACCCCGTGCGCCGGCTTGCTCTCAGTCACGGTTCCGTTCACGTAGCTGCCGCGCGGTATCACAATACGGCCATCGACGGCGATGGGTTGGATGGTTTCGAGATACACGCGATCGCCTTCATGAGTATGTTTGGTGTCGAGACCATTGCGCAGGGAGAGAGCGATCCGGGTCCCCGTGAGGACCGTAAGTTCTCCGCTGCCTGGCCGGTCCGGCTGCTTCATCAGCGCCGCCTCCGAAGGTTGTACGGGATCGAGCAGGGCCGGCGCCGCTCGCTCCGAAGGCTCCGGGTCGGCTAGTCGGGCGTCCCTGATTGGCACTTCCTTGGCGTAGACCAACACGCCTTCCACTTCTCCGCTGCGGCGCACCACCTGGCGCGTGATGGTGAGAACGGAGCGGTCGCCCGAGAGTTTCCAACGGTCCATCACCGTATAGTCTTGCGACCCCAGCACCTGGGTATTGATGAGGAGCGCGGCGCCTTCCCACTTCGCGACGCTGCTTCGCGTCTCGTCGCCGACCCGGGACCGGGTTTCCGTGCCATCGAGCAGATACGACCACTGAACCGCGGCGCCATCCGCCGTGTTCGAAGAGCAGCGCACGGCGACATCCTGCTGCACGACGGTCAGAATCTGTTCCGGCGGCATAGGCAGCGCCTCAGTCTTGCTGCGGCGCGCATCGAGAAGCCATTTTCCCGAGAAATCCCGCTCGGGATCGATGGCGGAAAGAGGCGCAATGAGAGCGGCGGACAGGAAAGCGAAAATAACGGGCCGCGCAATGCGTAACATGAATGCAAGCTTAGCACTCGGGCGGGCGGTTCGTATGGTCGGATTGACAGACGAAAGCGTCTGTCCCACATTGGGCTAGAGTGCCGCTGCGATCTCTGCCAGATCGGCCGCGGTCAGCTTCCAGTCCGCCGCCGCAGCGTTCGCTTTCACCTGTTCGGGCGAAGTGGCCCCCGCGATCACGGAGGCTATCGTAGGCTGCGCGGCCAGCCAGGAAAACGCCAGTTCCAGCAGCGTGTGCCCGCGCTTTTCCGCGAATGCCGTCAGCTTTTCCACTTTGGCAAGATTCTCCTCGGTGAATACCTTCGGTCCGAATCCGGCGTCGCCGCGGCTGCCCTTGGGAGCAGCCTCGCCGCGGCGATACTTGCCGGTCAGCAGTCCGTTGGCGAGTGGAAAGAACGGCAGAAACGCCAGCCCTTCCTTCTGGCACTCGGGTATCACCTCCGCCTCCGGCTCGCGGTGAAACAGGCTGTATTGGTTCTGCACGCTCACGAAGCGCGCTCCCGTGCCCGCCGCCTTGCGCGCTTCCCGCAGGTGCGCCGCGGAGAAGTTCGAGCAGCCGATTTCCCGCACCTTGCCGGCACGGACCAAATCGTTCAAAGCGCCCAGCGTATCCGCAATGGGCGTCGCCGGGTCCGGCTGATGCAACTGGTATAGATCGATCCGCTCCACCCCCAGCCGGCGCAAGCTGTCTTCGGCCGCCCGGCGCACGTAGTCCGGATGCGCGCCGTGCCGCTGTTCGTCCAGCTTCATGCCGAACTTGGTCGCGATAATGGCCTGCTTGCCCGACGCGCCGCCCGACGCGCCGTGATGACTCTTAAGCGCGCGCCCCAAAAATTCTTCGCTCTTACCCGTGTCGTAAAAATCGGCCGTATCGAAGAAATCGATGCCGGCGTCGAGCGCCGCATGAACCACGCGCTCCGACGCCGCCGCGTCGATGCGCCATCCAAAATTGTTACAGCCGAGCCCTACCAGCGAGACTTCTAAAGATCCAATCCGTCGCTTTTCCATTATGATTGTGTCCTATTCATGTTTTCCAAACGATTCCATTGGGACTTCCGCACCAACCGTTTGTCGGAGCTGCTCGCTCGAAAGCGGAGCCAGGGCGCGCGCGTGCTCGATCTAACCGAATCGAATCCCACACGCGCTGGCCTGAACTACTCGTTGGATGTTATCGCCGCCTTTCAAGATTCTCGCATGCTGGCGTACGAGCCTTCACCGAAGGGTTCGTTGAGCGCGCGCGAAGCGGTGGCGCAGTATTATTCAACGCGCGGGCATGACATTTCGCCCGAGCGCATTCTGCTCACCGCCAGCACCAGCGAGGCCTATTCCTACCTCTTCAAACTGCTCACCGACCCCGGCGGACGCGTGCTGGTCCCGCGGCCTTCCTATCCGCTGTTTGAGTACCTGGCCACCATGGACTCCGTGTGCGTGGAGCAATACCCGCTGCGTTACGATACCGGATGGTCGATGGATGTAGACGCGATGCCGCCCGACACGCGCGCCATGGTGCTGGTGAATCCGAACAATCCTACCGGATCGTTCGTGAAGCGCGGCGAGTTGGAGCGGCTGATCAAACTGGGCGCGCCGTTGATTTCCGACGAGGTGTTCGCCGATTATGCATTCGCGCCCGATCCCGATCGCGCGACGACCCTGGTGGACGTAGACGAGTGTCTGGCGTTTTCGTTGAGCGGCCTCTCGAAAGTCGCCGGCCTGCCGCAGATGAAGCTGGGATGGATTGTAGTGAGCGGCCCGGAGCCGCAGCGGCGCGAAGCGCTGGAAAAGCTGGAATGGATCGCCGATACCTACCTATCCGTCAGCGCGCCGGTGCAGTGCGCTGCGGAACGCCTGCTGCGCGCGGGCGAGCAGGTGCAGCGTCAGATTCGCGACCGCACAGCGCAGAATCTGAAGTTTGCGCGAGAGTGTCTGGCGGGCTCCGCCGCGAACATCCTGGAAGTGGAAGGCGGCTGGTACGCCACTTTGCAGATGCCGAGAATTCGCAGCGAAGAAGAGTGGACGCTGGAATTGTTAGAGAGGGAAGACGTGCTGGTTCAGCCGGGATTCTTCTACGATTTCGAAAGCGAAGCGTTCCTGGTGCTGAGTTTGTTGACGGAACCCGGGCCATTTCGCGAAGGAATGGCCCGGTTAAAGCGATTGCTCGAAAGCTAGTGGGACCGGCCTGTGGGGCAGGATGGCATCCTGCGCGGCGGTTGGCAATCGCCGCTCTTCGAGTGGATGCACAGCAAGGTCCGAGGAGGCCGATTGCCAATCGGCCGCAGCTTGACAAGCTGCCCCACAAGGCCACCTGTGGCGAAGCGAATACTAATTGCCGCGGCCGCGTCCGGCAGGCTGCGCCGCTGGCAGTTCCTTCCGCGGCAGCTTCTCCGGCCGCGTCGCCGCGTTGTACACAAACGCAGCTTCAATCACAGCCATTTGCTC
>JBEKNN010000035.1:0-44027 GCA_049522755.1 Bryobacteraceae bacterium
ACCGGTCGTCGGCACGAACTGCGACCGGAATACGAAGAAATCCTTCACCTTCCCGATCGTCCCGTCGACGATGGCGCGCAGGCCTGCCTCGCCGGCGTTCTGGAATTCACTGAAGCGGGGAATCTGCCGCCATGCCGAATAGGTAGCGGCGTCCACCACCATATACTTCTCCTCGAGTGGCGGAGCCTTCGCGAGGAATAGCGCCGTTTCCGCGGCGTCCACAACTTCTTCGACGATCGTCACGCCTGGAGTGCCAACCGCGGCGTTGGCCGTGAAGCCGGCATACAAGTTCAGCAGGTCGGTCTCGATCCGCTGCGCGATCGCCGCCACCGCCGGCTGCATGTAGATCTTCAACAGATCCGGCACTGCCAGCACTTTCGTTACGTCCGGTATTTGGAATGTCGCTTCCACGTGCGAGTTCAGCACGATCTGCGCATTCCCCAGACTCGGGTTCTGTGCCTGAACCGTCCCGCCCTCGGCGATGTTATTCGCCACCATAATGGGCGGAATCGGAATGTTCACCGTGTCGCCGGTATTCGCCAGCACGGGTTCATAATCGCGATTGACCAGGTTCCCCATGATGAGGTTCCCGATCAGCACCGGTAAGGCGTCCACCGCCACCAGTTTCACAATCGCGCTTGCGACGTTGTTTGAGGTAATAGCTCCCATTTATTCTCCTTGTTCATTTTGCCGGCCGGTGGCCGGTACTGCTTTTACATACCCCGCAGGGTCTGCGACGCCACGCGCACGATCTCTTCTCGTACCCGCTGCATTTCTTCTGCGCCCATTCCCGGTCTGATCCGGTCGAGCGTAATCGGTTCGCCACCCGAAGGCGGCGCCTTGAGGGTTGCGGTCATTCCACTCCCGCCGGCAATCCTGGCGGGCAGAAACTCCGGGTTGTCACTCACAAAGGATGAGAGATATTCCTTCATCGAAACCTCCCCACTCTCCCCGCGAGCTACCAGGCGGCCGTCTTCCCCGCGCACGATACCGTCCTGCACCGCCTTGAATGCCAGGTCGATCTTCGCCACCCCCAGCCTCTGCAACTCGGCGCGAACCGATGAGCTCCGTTCGGCTTCGTCGGCCTGCTTCCGGCTGCGCTTGTTCTCTTCCACCACTTCGTTCAGCCGCCGTTCCAATTGCTCGCGCCGCTTCCGTTCTTCATGCAATTCCACTTTGTAGGCGGGTTCGCTCTTGGCAGTTTCGTTCATCGCGTATTCCTGAATCGCCTGCCTGACGATTGCTTGTATGTCGAGTCCTTCCATATCCCTCCCAAGATTTCACTTACGCTTGCGCCGGGTCTTGCATCCGGTCGATCTCGTCCACTACCTGATTCTTGATCTCTTGCCGTGCATCGCTCAGGTATTTCAGCGCCAGCTTCTTATACACTTGCTTCACTAGAGTTGGCGACACGATTCCCAATTCCAATAGCTTCTTGGCGTCGTCCAACTCGCCGCCGAATTCATCGATGTCGAATTCGTCCAACCCCGTCACGTCGATCGAGATCTCGTCCTGCCGCGCTGCGGCTATAGCCCACAGTACCTGCCTCATGGAGTCCTTGACAGTGTCGCCGTACGCTCGCAGCACTTCTTCGGTCGTGCTGAAGTCCAATTGCTTGCTCAGCGCCGATTGTTGCGAAGCGCCGGAGCTTGCTCCCGCCTGGCTCAGCAGATAACATACCCGGTAAATCTCGTCCTTGAGGCTCACCAGGTTATCCGCGGCTATCTGATAAACCTTACCCTCGGGTTCGTTCCATCCAAACCTGTCCTGTGGTCCAAGCTGAATGTAATAGGATTCCCCGACAATCTGATTCCACTCCCGGTCTGAGTAAATCACCGGCGTCGCGAATAGCCCCATCGTCAAAGCCCATGAGAGCGCGTTCGCTTTGTTAAAGTGTTCCAGCTGCAGCAGCGCCGACTTATTCAACAGCCACAACCCGTCCGTTACCTTCAGTTGAAACACCGGCACGCGCCGCAGACCGGCGAATCCGTGCCGCCCTTCGTCGATCAACTCCACCTGCTTCGATTCGCCGCGCTTGCAAAAAATCTGGAAGTTCTCGCGGTCATAATAGATCCACCGCGT
Organism: Bryobacteraceae bacterium; assembly: GCA_049522755.1. GTDB lineage: Bacteria > Acidobacteriota > Terriglobia > Bryobacterales > Bryobacteraceae > PALSA-243. Next base: position 2,083 of record JBEKNN010000035.1, read on the forward strand.
CTCGCGCTCCCACTTGGTATCCGTCACTTTGGATTGCTGAAAACAGGACGTGCGGATTACCACCCATTCCAGTTCGCCGTTCTGGTCGTAGTTCCAATTGATTACTTCGTCCGGGCCGTAGCTCATCAGATAGGCGCGCGACCGCCCCGAAGCGTCTTCCTCGGCGCGAGTCGCGGCCATGCCATCCGCTCGCGGGAAGTCGGCCACAATATAGCTGCTGCCGCACACCAGCGTTTCCACAAACCGCTGCCGGAAAAACTCGCTCAAGCTCGTTCCTTTGAGGTCGCAGTTGTCCGATAGGCCCGTATAAAATTGTTTCGCCGCCCCGCTTCCGTCGAACGTCACATTCGGAGCCCGATGCATCAGCGTCGCCGCGTACCAATCCACAATCGAGCCAATATGATTCTGGTAGAACACCCGGCTCAACCGTTCCGCGTAGATTTCGTTAGGCTCCTTGTGCCGGCGCGCCAGGTACTCCTGAGCGTGTTCCCGAAGTTGCTCGCCGCCGGTATAAAGGTCTCGATACTTCTTCCACATGGCCTTTCGAGAGGCATACTCCGGATGCTCCCGGTTGATAGTCGTTGTCAAAACAGTCGCTCCTGGCGCTCCCCTATTTTGGGAAGCGGTCTGCATTCCTGCGTGATAGAGCACTTGGCTCTTTCCATTGCCGATTGGGCTCGAGAGTCTTTTGAGTCTTGCAGACCCAGGGCGCGCTCGTTGTGACGGCAGGGGCCGTAGATCTCTTCTTGGACAACCTTCCTGTTGCGGCGCATTTAACCCTGATCTCCGTGGCTGTCAGTCTCCAGTTGTAAGTCGCTTTCAACCTGCTGCAGCTCTATGTATTCCGCCAGCGTCAGACGGAACGCTTCGTCGTCAATTAACTTTTGCTCGAAAATGCTCAGCGCCTTCAGGAGCAAATCTGAGAGGCGTTGTTGGGATGGGTCCGCCGCCTGCTTGACGTCTTTCACCAGGTCCGGTTTATGAGCCTCAGGTGCGTCATTCCTCTTTGATCCTTTTCTTGTGCAGGCCATAAAAAAGCGGCTTCGCAATCCGCGAAGCCGCCGCAAATCCTCTTCCCGATATGAGACTAGCAGTCGGCTCATACACTCCAGCCGGCGTTGATCGCGTAACTGATTGAAAGGAAAACTAGAAAAAAATTCTAATATTGCGTGACTGGAAAAGATCTCATCCGTTTCACGGCGGAAGTCCGAGCTACTGCTGGCCGTAGCTATCGCGGAAACACCCGGAAGGCGGGCGCTCGCAGCGGCTCGCGACTCGGCAGACCATGGGTCCGCCCCCACTCCGCTACTCTAGACTCATGCCCACCGCCCTAGTCCTCTCCGCAGGCGGAATGTTCGCCGCCTGGGAGATCGGCGTCTGGAAGGTCCTTCGCGAGCATTTCACGCCCGACCTTATCGTGGGCGCGTCCGCCGGCGCCTGGAACGGATGGGCCATCGCCGGAGGGGCGACTCCGGAGGAACTCGTGCGTGAATGGCTCGACCCGTCCACCGCAACCCTTATGCGGTCAGCTCCGCTGCACGCCAAAGCGCGCCGTCTCTTCGAGTGTTACCAACCGCGCGTCCCTTTCGGATTGACTGTGGTCGAGGCGCCGCGATTGCGCTCGCATATCGTGCGCGGCCCGGAAATCGGCTGGCAGCATCTGGCCGCCACCTGCTCCATCCCGGTGGTATTTCCGCCCGTGCGCATAGGCGGCAAGTTCTATGTGGATGGCGGATTTCTCGGCGCCCTGCCGTTGTGGGTGGCCGAAGAGATGGGCGCCACGCGCGCCATTGCCATCAATTGCCTCACCACCTGGCCCTTTCGCCTGGTCCGCAAGGTCGTCCCGCCGCGGCAGCCAGGGGCCAGTCTCGAGGTGGTCCGCATTGAGCCATCCACTGCGCTTGGATCGTTGCGCGACACCTTCCATTGGTCGGCTGCCAACACAAGGCGCTGGATCGCTCTCGGCGAATTGGACGGAAAACGTGCACTGGCATCGATTACAATGTAGAGGCTATGCCGCTTTTCCGGATCTATCGTATGAAAGATTCGCCACGGCAGCAGTTTCGCTGGGCCCCGCATGTTTCGGGTTGCGCTTCGGTCAAACCCAAGGACTACGAAGCGCGCGGCGAGATCGCTGCGCTGCACGAATACGACGCGTGGAAGTCTTTGCGCGAGTCGGGCGACGCGCTCCAGGTGGGCGACCTGCTCGAGGGCGAGGACGGCCGCCTGCGCATTTGCAAGTACGTCGGTTTTGAGCCCGCGCAGTGGGTCTTGCCGGAGCCTAAAGCTCCGGTAGAAGCGGAATCGCAGGCCACCGCGGAACTGGAACCCGCCGGTCAATCCGCAGCCACCTAGGAGTACCATGCGCGACATTCGCCTGGGCGACGACATCGACGATTTTTGCGTGCGCTGCAAGCGCGTCACGAACCACGTGGTGGTGTCGGTGGTGAAGGCCGCGCCGGCCAAGGTCCGCTGCCGCACTTGCCACAGCGACCACGATTTCCGCAATGAACAGGCCCCGCCACCCAAGGTCGATCTGCGCAAGCAGGCGCTGTTCAATGAGGTCCTGAAGAAGGTGGACCCGGCGGAAGCCGCGTTGGGCGCCCAAGATTTGGCCGCCCAAGATCTGGATGCCCAGGATCTAAACGCCGAAGTTTTAGCCGCCGACCCGGTCGAGATTGAGGTGGAGGATGTGGCTATCGAAGCGGTGGCTGGGGTCGAAGAGGAACCACCCAAACCGGCTCCGAAGGCCAAGGCCAAGACTAAGACCAAAGCGCGAAAGTAGCGTCCCCGTGCCGCACCCGATCAGCAGACGCGCATTTCTGGCTACTGCGACCGCCTCAGTTGTGCACGCGGCTGCCGCGCCGCCGGCGCCTTACGGGGCCATCCCCAGCCAACGCCAACTGCGCTGGCACGAGCTCGAGAGCACAGCGTTCCTGCACTTTTCCGTCAACACCTTCACGGGCAAGGAGTGGGGTTACGGCGATGAAGATCCGAACATCTTTGATCCAGTTGCATTCGATGCCGACGCCATCGTGAGCGCGTTGGCCGACGCCGGCATGCGCGGGGCGATTCTCACCGCCAAGCACCACGACGGCTTCTGTCTCTGGCCCACCAGGACCACCGATCACTCGGTACGCAATAGCTCGTGGCTTGCCGGGAAGGGCGACGTGGTCCGCAGTCTCGCCGATGCTTGCCGCCGCCAAAACCTTGGCTTCGGCGTGTATCTTTCCCCATGGGACCGCAACAACGCCCGCTACGGACGGCCGGAGTACATCGACATTTACCGCGCCCAGCTTACGGAACTGCTCACGGATTACGGCCCCATCTTCGAGGTGTGGCACGATGGCGCCAACGGCGGCGACGGCTTCTACGGCGGCGCGAGAGAGAAGCGCACCATCGACAAGCGCACGTACTACGACTGGCCCAAGACCTGGGACTTGATCCGCAAGCTGCAGCCCAACGCCGTGATTTTCAGCGACGTGGGCCCCGACATCCGCTGGGTGGGCAACGAGCGCGGCATCGCCGGCGATCCATGCTGGGCCACGTACGACCCGGTTGGCGCCGATGGCGGATCGGCTTCGCCGGGCGATGTCCGCGAGAAGGATTCGCCCATCGGACAGCGTCATGCGTCGCACTGGCTGCCCGCCGAGTGCGATGTTTCCATTCGCCCCGGATGGTTTTGGCATGCGAGCGAAAACGTCGAGGTGAAGCCGGCGGCGCAGTTGATCCGCCTCTACTATAATTCGGTGGGCCGCGGCTCCAATCTGCTGCTGAATGTTCCGCCGAATCGCGAAGGGCTGCTGTCCCCGGAAGACCTGGCGTCGCTGAAGGCATTTGGCCAATACCGGCGCGCCACCTTCGTGCGGAATCTCGCAGCGGGCGCCAAAGCGGTCGCATCGAACGTGCGCGGCGCCTTCGGTCCCCAAAACCTGCTGGACGGCCGCAGCGACACCTACTGGGCGGCTGAGGACGCCATTCGCGAGGCCGACGTCGCGTTCGATCTCGACCGCGAGACGTCTTTCAATGTAATTCGCGTCTGCGAGGCGATCCGGTTTGGACAGCGCATCGACGCCATCGCCGTGGACCGCTGGACCGGAAGCGCGTGGGAACAACTGGCTGCTGCTACCAGCATCGGCCCGCGGCGATTGATCCGGCTGGCATCTCCGGTTACTGCATCGCGCGTCCGTTTGCGAGTCACTCAGGCGTCCGCCAGCCCCGCGGTCAGCGAGTTTGCGTTGTTCGTCGAGCCCTGACTGGTCGAACCAGTGGCTTACCATTGCGACTGAGGAGCAGTTAACTCAACCTGCCCGTTCCTAATGAAATGATGTTTGCCGGTGGACCTATGCCAGTGCCGCGATCGGGCGGCTCTGTCCTCTAGTGGAAAATCGTCCTTTATGTTCATGCCTCCGTTCGGGCATCGCGTGCGCCAGCAAGCGTTTTACGGCAGCACCGAATCGGGAAGCTTGAGACGACGGGCGTGCTACGCGAAGCCCCCTTCTCGCACGGCGGCGCCGGCAGCGCGCAGGTTCGCCAGCTTCATTTCCGAGTATTTCCGCGAGAGAATCACCCCGTCCGAGCCCGCTCGAAATGCGGCCAGGACGGCCCCTCGCGTGCCTTCGGGCGTCGACCGGCTGGAGTTGTTCACGTCGGTGGGAATGTCGATATCGATGCCGGGCCAGAGTTGCGTCTTCGTGCCATTCAGCGCTTCGCGCGCGCGCCGCGCCTCCTCGAAAACGTAGTTAGCCGAAAAGCCCGCCTTGGCTAGTTCCGCCAGCGGCTTCTCCTGGGTATAGCCCATCACGCGGTAGTGGAAATCCAGCAGCTCCTGCTGCGGAATATCGCCAAACATAGTGCGGCCCACGTTACGAATATAGCCCGCCATGCGTTCGCCGCCGCAGTTGTGATACATCACCATTTTCAGAAAATCCGAATGCTGGTGGATCTCGGAAAGATCCTGCGCGGCGCGATAAATGGGGCTGAAGGAATTGTTGTGCCAGATGTGCCAGCCCACGCCGACTTCGGGCTTGATGGATTTCACGCGGTTATACATCGCAGCATAAGTCTCGCGAAGGCTGTCGGTCCACAGCATCTCCCAGGCGAGCAGTTCCGGATAGCGCAGCATCAGGCGCCACACCGTGACGTAATAGCCGTCGACGGGTTTGCGATTCTGCCGCGCGGCATCCACAAAGCTCGTAAGGGCTTCGAAGCCTGCGCGGGCGCGCGCCGGGTCCACGCCGCGGCTGCGGGCCTTGGCAATGCAATGCTGGCAGAAGCAAGTGACCTGTCGGGGATTTGCGCCGCGCAGCATATTGGAGAACGCGCCCTCGCGCTCCGATCCCCACATGATGCCGTCGATCTCATGCGAGCGCGCATAATCCTCCACCGCGCCCAAGAGCCAATTCTTATAGTTCGGGTTGTTGAAGCAGAGATTGGTCGAGTTGGCGCCGTCGAGCTGCACCTCTTGCGCCTGCGAAACGCGTGGCACGTCGCGCCGCCACACGTCTTCGAACCAGCAGATAGTCTTCATGCCGCGCTTGCGGGCAGAGGGCAGCACAGCATCCAGGACGTCGTAGTCGCCGAATTCGGGCGCGCGGAAATCGGTGAGGACGGTGTCGCGATAATACTCGGGATGAATGCGCGTATAGCTGCCGCCGTGGAAGGTGTCAGTGTCGTATTCGCGCTTGCCATGGTCGGGCAGCGGCTGGCTGGCGATCTGACGTCCGGCGATGCCGCGGCCGTAGGTGAAGGTGGCAAGGAACAAAGTGTTGACGGCGCCGTCCTGCTGGAAGATGTCGAGAACCTTCTCGACGCCTTCATCCACGAAGGAGACGGCTCCCACTTGAATGCCGATCGTTTTGCCGGCGGCCGGAGATGCGGCTGCGGCGAGCGCGCCGGCCGCGGCAGCTTGGAGAAATCCTCTGCGGTCCATAATCTTAGAAGCTCCTTAGTGCGTCGTGCGGAGTGACGACTCTGCAGCGGCTGCCATTAGCCAATTGGCTCTGGGGCGGTCCGCCATCCGAGCCAGGCAGCCTACCCTTCCTGGGCGGGCGCCGGCGTGATGAGCGCGACCGCAAGCGTTGCGGCGAACGGCGCAACCGACCGTGACTTGGTGAAGTATTGGCATGGAACTGCGCCGGCACATTACGAACGCCTCACTCTCTTGGGCATTATCTCATTTCGGTCCGCCGCTTACAGGCTTATAGGTCTTGCTGAAGCCGTTCCGTCTGTTGGTCACGGTGAAGCATCCATTCGATTCCGCCGACAGTTTGATCGACTTATACTCATCGGCCGGTTCCAGATTAGCAATGAAATCGTCCGGCGGATTCGTATCTTTGGTCCCGTTGGCCGAGTAGTGGACTTGCCAGATGTCTTCCAGGCCGGCGGCGCCGCGCAGGATCGGCCAGGTTTGCGGATCGGCGCCTTTATTGGCCCCGTTGCCCACGATTGCCACTCGCGGGTGCACCGCGCCGATCAGCTCCGGCGCGATCCCCTTGAACTGGCCATGCACATTCACTTGATACACGTCCACGGCGACAAGCAGATTGTTGGGACACACCAGCTCGTGACTGTTGTGCGCCTCCTGGTCTGCGAGGTCTAATATGCGAAACTTTCCTAAGCTGACCACCAGACCGACTGAGAGGTTGTCTTCCACATCTCTCTCAATCACAGCCTGCTGCGGATTAGTCGCGCAGAACGGATTTGGCGCGCCGGCGCCCTTGAGCGGCTTCTGAATGAACTTCCCCGCTGCCGCCACCACCTCTACATCCACACCCCTAAGCGGAATTCTGTCGCCAGGCTTGAGTACCGTGTGCCCTACCTTCCGGCGAACCGCATCGTAGGCCCTAAACCGCTCCCGCTGAGACTCCAATCCTCGCGTGTACTTCATCGGTGATGGTGGTTGAAAACTGAATGTCGCCGTGATCGTAGATATGCCCGATGGGGAACTTGGCCTCCAGCTCCGGAGCGTCTCCAATGTGATCGATATCGAAATGCGAGATTAACAAGTAGGCGATCCGGTTCAGCCTGGCGGCCTTGACAGCCTCAAGAATTCGATTCGTCGATGCCGGCCGGGAATTTGATGCGGGCCAGCCAACGTCGATGAGCAACGAATCCCCGGACGGAGAAACAAGCAGGAGACACTTGCCTCCCTCGACATCGACGGTATATACGTCGAGCGTATTGGCGGCCGCGAGGACCGAAACAAGAGACGTCAACAGCAAAACTACTTTGAGGATTCTCATGGCTTTCCCCTCCGGATATCCCCGATTTCCGCATCAGTGTAGCATGGCATGCGCCAAGCGGCGATTTCACCGACTATCGATTCCGATGCGTTGATGCCTGCGCCGGCGCTGCCCAAACACACCGGCGATCCGAATCTGCTGGACGGCGAGCAGTCCATGCGTTGGCAGCGATCTCTCTGCAAGTTAAAGGGCATCTGTGTGCGGAATCTGGCGACTCTGAACTCGGCTGCGCCCGATCCGACGATTCCCAAAAGGGGCGATCTTCACGATAGGCCCGACCGGCCGGCAGCCTCTGACTGCCTGGACCGGCGAGAGAGGAACTCGTTAGTCAAGCGTGGCTGCTCATCGGAGCGGCGCAATGCCGCGCGACAGGCGTAGAATAGGGCGTGCGGGTCGGCCGCTTCCAGGTAGACTGAGTCCGGCACGGAGCGGATGAGGAAGCGCCAGCGCGTGCGATAAGGGTAGCGCCGGGGCGGAACCCGGGAAGCTCGCTCCGAGGAAAGGAAAGATCAGGTGGCTGAGAGACAGATAAATCGGTGGTTGCCCAGTTTCTGGTATGAGGATCGATTTCTGAGTTTCTTCATGGCTTTTCTTGTGCTTATGACTCTTTTCGTTCCGATGGTTGGCACGTCACGCCCCGAGCGAATTGCCATAGACTTGATTTTCGCGCTCATGCTCCTCTCCGGCGCACTCGCAACCGTGCCCAGGCGAATTCTCATGTATCTCATTATCGCGTTGACCATACTGGAATTCGCAGCGGACTTGATCGTCGAATTCAATCCCCTGTTCACCTTCAGGGGCTGGGACACCGCGCTAAAGCTGTTCGGCATGGCCATACTCGTGGTCATGACGCTTAAACAGACATTTCTTCCCGGTCCTGTTAATGTGCACCGGGTCATGGGCGGCGTCGCTGCCTACTTGCTGATCGGCGTGACCTGGGCGTTCGGTTACAAGCTGCTCATCGAAGAGGTCCCTGACGCAATCCACTTTCAATCGTCACTCGCTGGTACTTCCACGGGCGAACCTGCCCGTTTAATTTACTTCAGCTTTACAACTCTCACCACTCTCAGTTACGGCGACGCGTATCCAGTACATCGGGTTGCGCGATCTCTGGCCATTTCAGAAGCGCTTATTGGACAGCTGTATCCCGCGATTCTCATCGCAACATTGGTCGGAATGGCGTTGCAAACCCGGTTTAACGAGGCACTCAAGCAGAACTGAGTTCAAGGTACGGAGCTGAGGGCAGCGGGGCCGCGCCATCCACGTATGCGGTCTTGTTGATCGCCAGAACTACGCGAACGCGCCAAACACAAGAGCGTCCGTGCCGCCCGGAACAGGGAGCGGCTGCCGGGCGGCGGGGCCGGGTTCCGCCGAGATGCGGTAAGTGCGGCGAAGTCACCCGAGGTGAGGACAGCTTCGGCGATATCGGTTCATATCGCCGGTCGTACGGCCCGTCGCGGACGACCCGTTTCGTGATACTTACCTGCAGGCACGCCGTTAGCATTTGGGACTACGTTGTCAAGCCGAGTTTCTACTTCCGGTTCCGGCGATGCCAAGCTTCAATTACGAATTCCCACGTCGAGTAGCGCCACCCAATACTGGACGGATTGCAGCGTGAAGCCGGTCAGGATCAAGCCAATCCCAAAGACACCCATGGCTTTCTCGCGCACATGATCCGCAATCCATTCGATGAAAGACGTGCATGCAGTAGTGATCGCCGTAACCACTCCAACCGCCAGTCCCGCCTTCACTCCAACGCCCAGCGCATTCGCCTGCTGATGCGCCGTCAAGGCGCTGATAAATCCGGCGGCAGCGTAACCAAGCGTGCGATTCACCACCGCGAGAAATTGATGTTTGGTCAAACGCGGGCGGGCGGCAGGCTGATAATCGATGGTCGGCCGAATGCCGGCTCGGTACGCTAGAACCTGTCCCACCGTGCTCAGTGCGCCAAACGTGGTCCCAAAGGCAGCTCCGTATAAATAGGTGGCGCCCAGAGCGAAGCCGGCTCCGCGAATGGCGCTCATCGCCGAGTCATACCAGAATCCAGGCTTAGGTCCATGCCTCGAGGCGCGGGAATACTCCCAGGCGAGTGTGATGCCATGCGCCGCGCCGCTCGCGAGCCCGAACACCGGCCCGAAGGCGAGGCTGTATCCGACTCCGAAGAGAGCGCCGTAGGTGACTCCTCTGGTGAGAGTCCTAAGTGGTCCGTGTTCCCCGCCCAGAAGATCGTAGGCGAGGTATAACGCGCCCAGCACGTCCAGTGAACTACCCGCTATGCTGACCAGTGCAAGCGTGTGCTTGTCGATCGTCATGGAATGTCGGCAAATTGGCCGTTTTTAAGGATCAGAAACGATTCACGCTGCCCGCAAGCGATGAGCTGTTTCGGCGGAGTGTCGATGCCCTCATCCGATAGTTGGAAAGTTCCATGGTGGGTCGCGACACTCGTCCTGGCGGCAAGAATCTCGTGCGCCCGAACCGCCTCGTCGGGAGACATATGCACCGGCGACATGAACCAGCGCGGCTCGTAGGCTCCGATCGGCAATAACGCGAGGCGCGGCGATCCGAATTTCTCCCGAATCTGCGCGAAATGAGGGCCGAACGCGGTGTCTCCCGCGAAGTATACGATCTGTTCCCGACACTCGATCACATACCCGCACCACAGGGTCTTATTGCGATCGTAAATTCCCCGGCTGGAGAAATGCAAAGCCGGGACGCAGTGGATGGTGAAGCCCGGGAGTGACAATGATTCGCCCCAATCCACCTCGTGAGCGAGTCCGATATTCTGCGAGCGAAGCAGCCGGGCCGCGCGAGCCGGAACAATAAATGTAGAATCTCCGCGAGCCGCCAGCCGGTGCAGTGTCGGTAGATCCAGGTGATCATAATGATTGTGGCTGATTAGCACCGCGTCGATGCGGGGCAGATCCTCCCAGGATATACCCTCTTTTCTCCGGCGCCGCGGACCTATCCAGGGCAGTGGACTCGCTCGTTCGGACCAAATTGGATCCGTCAAAATGTTGGCGCCCCGTTGCTGCAGGAGCACGGTCGAGTGATTCACCAGAGTGATCCGCAGGGCGCTGCCTTCCACACGGCTGGGTGGTACGGACTGCTCGACGTCCGAAATGAAGATGGGAGACGGTTCCGGCCGGCTGGTCAGCTTCCATCGGAGGGCTTCGAGAAGACCACGCGCCTGCGGAGCATCCGGATTGTAGAAGCGCTTTCCGTCAAAGTGCTTCGGAAATCCAGAGTTACTTGTACCCTCCTGCATGAATCACCATCCATTCTACAGCCAGTCCAAAGTGCGCGGAATTCGACGCCCTTGGGGGAAAACCCGACAGGAAATCAAGCCCGGGAGTTTGAGCGGACGCTGCGACCGAGTGTCGCTGGCGGCCATCGCCACCAAAGCCGCCGCCGCCAGATTTCATATTGACTCGCTCAGGGGAGTATGTTACTGTTGTCAAACAGTTCTTGCAGGTAAAGCGTGGTTAACGCGAGTTTGTATTTTTCGCGTGCCGCAGAGCATGGTCCCGAGTCTGGACACCTACAAACATGCTTAACAGCGCGGTACTTAAACCAAGGCGAGTGCGTACTTCACACACCGCCGAACGCGGTCCCGAGTCTGGACACGTGCCAAATCAAATATGGTTAACAATGCGGTACTTGAGATTGCGCACCGATTATTTTTGCGGCTTAAATACTCGGGAACACTATTTCTCACTCATAAATCTGCGTTTTAGGGGGGCTGTGTTCGGAATGGTTTTTACCGGAAGAAGACAGGGCGAACATTTGTTCACAGCGCCGGGATTTCAGGTAATCAGGTTCGCTGGTCTCAGCTTAGTTGGTATCAGAGCGGTGAATCCGAAAGGCTCTGCCCCCATCCCGGAACTGTTTCCGCCATTTGCCTCGGAAATACGCACCCGCGAAATCGATACTACTATAGGATTGGGAGCGAGTTAGATGGTTCTGAGAATCGGTCTGCTTTGTGTTGTTCTGTCCTCCATGGCGCATGCTCAACGATCGGGGGCGCCTCCTGCGGCTCCTTCAGCTGCAGGGGGAGGAACGCCTTCGGCGGCGGCCGGAGCGGCTGGCGGAGGGGAAGGCGCAGGCGCAGCCCGTGATCAGGGCTCAGATATTCTGATCAAGGCGATCGAGGTACAGAAATGGTACACCCAGCTTGGCGATATCGCCGAGGTAAATGAAATCCGGTATACCAGCTCGCCGCGGCACCGGCCGCCGAATCCAACGGCTCCGGGCGCGAAGAACCCGCTGATCATTCGTGCGATGACCTTCGTGCCGAAAAATCTCGACAAAACCAAGAAGCAACCGCTGATCGTGTTTGCTCACCAGGGAATCCATAGTGACTTTGGGCACGATTATGAATATGGCGCGGTGAGAGATCTGGTGCAGCAGGGCTACTCCGTGATCGGTCCGGACTATCGTGGCAGCACGGGCTACGGGGCCGCATTCTATAACGAAATCGATTACGGCGGGCTGGAGGTGGAGGATGTATTCCAGGCCCGGGCCTGGATGCTTGAGAACTACGATTTTCTGGATGAGAAGCGCGTGGGAATGATGGGGTGGAGCCACGGCGGCATGATCACGCTGATGAATATCCTCCTGCATCCGGGCGCGTACGCGGCGGCGTATGCGGGAGTGCCGGTGACGGATCTGGTGCTGCGGCTGGGGTATCACGATGCTTCGTATCAGGCTATCTTTTCGGCGCCGCAGCATATCGGGAAAACGGTTCAGGGCGATATTCAGGAGTATCTCAAGCGGTCGCCAATCACTTATGCGGACAAGCTGGAGACGCCGCTGCTGATTCATAGCAATACCAACGATGAGGATGTGAATGTGATCGAGGTGCAGCGGTTTGTCGCGGCGCTGAAGGCGGCGGGGAAGAAGTTCGAGTTCAAGATTTACGACAACGCCCCGGGAGGACATGAGTTCGGGCGGCTGGATACCAAGCTGGCTAGGGAATCCCGGCGGGATGTATACAAGTTTCTGGCGGGGTATTTGAAGCCGGAGAGGCCCATCAATTGAGCGGGAGGCTCTATGTTTCGAAGCGCAAGATTCTGGTGGACGTTATCGCTTGCTGTTTGCTTTAACGCCGCCGCCGCAACCAAGGCCATCAAGTTTGGCAAACTTTGGGATGGCCACCGCGTGATCGCAAACGCCGTAGTGATCGTTGACGACGATAAGATCCGCAGCGTCGCCGCCAATGGCGCGATTCCGGCGGGAGTGCAGACCATCGACCTGAAATCGTTTACGGGTATTCCCGGGATGATCGACATGCACACTCATGTCACTTACTACTGGAGCGGCGAGCCCGGCACGTCACCGCGGCGTCAAGGCCCGCGCCATGTTGCCATCACAGTGGTCCTCTCTCAGAGAAACGGGATGAAGGCGCTCGATGCCGGCGTGACTACGCTTCGCGATTTGAACGCCTCGGGCGGCGCCGATATGGATCTGCGAGATCTCATCAACATGGGCGCGCTGGTAGGTCCGCGTTTGTTTGTATCCGGCGCGGGACTGCACGGCTTGCCGAAGATCACGGACATGAACGAGAAGGTGGCTGAACAGATCAAGGCAACCAAGGCAGTGATAGCCGCTGGCGCCGACTGGGTGAAAATCTTCGGATCCACCGGGGGCTTTGACAACGTTACTGGAGACGAGACTGTCAGTTATGAAGAGATGAAGGCGATTGTCGACGAGGCTCACTCGGAAGGACATAAAGTAGCGATTCACTCCTACGGTCCGGTTGGCGCGCGCGACGCCATTCGGGCGGGTTGCGACACCCTGGAACATGCGACGGATATGGATGACGCCACGATCGCGGAAATGGTCCAAAAGAAAATCTGGTATGTTCCAACGATCGATCACAATCAGTATTACGTGGAGAATGCCGACGATGTCTACAAGTTCCCAGCCGGAGCGAAGGAGAACTTGCAGGATTACATTCAACGGAACTACATTACGGCGCAGAAAGCGTTTAAGGCCGGGGCGCGCATGCTTGTCGGTTCCGACGCGGTCTACAACGGATTCGGCCTGAACATGCGCGAGCTCACCTGGTTTGTGAAGATGGGGATGACCAATGAACAGGCCATGCAAACCGCGACCGTTTCGCCGGCCGAGGCGCTCGGCATGGAGAAGAGTCTCGGCTCAGTGGCTCCCGGCTACTTTGCCGACATCGTGGCAGTGCAGGGCGATCCGCTCACGGATATTCAGGTTGCGATCAAAAACGTGCGCTGGGTGATGAAGGGTGGCGCCGTGGTGGTGGACAAGACGGGAAAGTCCGGCGCTCGCCCTGACTGACAAGTGCGGCATCTCAGGTATACGGCGCCAGCGGTTTTGATAGCCCTGCTGGCTACTGGGTTGCTAGTTACGGCAACTAACTCGTCAAGGTTCATTTTTGAAGATATCACGGCGGTCAGCGGCGTTCATTTCTCCGCCGAGAACGGCGCCAGTTCCCAGAAACTGATGATCGAGACGATGGGCTCGGGTGTTGGCGTCCTCGATTATGACAAGGATGGCCGTTCCGACCTCGTCTTCGTGAACGGAGGCGGCCGGCCCGGTTCGGCCGAGGCCAGTCACAACCGCCTGGCGCTCTACCGCAATCTGGGCAACAATAAATTCGAGGACCGCACCGCCGCGGCCCACTTGAGCGGAAGCTTCGATACCTACGGTATGGGTGTGGCCGTTGCTGACTACGACAACGACGGCTACCCCGATCTCCTGCTGACCGGCTACCCTCGGAGCGTTCTGTTTCACAACAACGGCGACGGTACGTTCACCGATGTAACTGTGTCAGCCGGAGTGGAGAACCGCGGCCGGTGGGCCACCAGCGCGGGATGGTTCGATTACGATCGCGACGGGCTTCTGGACCTGGTGATTGCGAACTATGTCGCCGATTTCTCCTGGGACGACCAGCGCTTCTGCGGCGACGCTGCGCACGGGCTGCGAGCCTATTGTCATCCCGACGTCTATCGCGGCACGGGCGTGCGGCTGTACCACAACGAAGGCAACGGGCGGTTCCGCGACGTTACGGCTAAGGCTGGTCTCGAGACCTCCGAAGGGAAATGCCTCAGTCTGGTGCTGGCGGATTTCGATGGCGACGGATGGCCAGACATCTTTGTCGCCAACGACAGCGTTATGAATTTCTTCTATCGCAACCGGGGGGATGGGACATTTGAGGAGTCGGGCCTCGCCTCCGGCGTGGGGTTTAACGGCGACGGCCAGGCCGAAGCGGGCATGGGCGTTGATGCTGCGTATCGCGACGGCGGCGCTCATCCCGACATCTATGTCACACACCTTGATAATGAGTTGAACCGTCTTTATCGGAACGCGGGAAAGGGCGGATTCCGCGATGCCACCGTGGAAGCGGGCCTCGGCGCGGAGCGAAGCCTTCTGAGCGGGTTCGGCGTCAGGTTCGCGGATTTCGATAACAGCGGCCGGCAGCAGATTCTGGTCGCGAACGGACATATCCTCGACAATGTCGGGCTGTTTCATCCACGCGTGGCTTACCGCGAGCCGCTGTCGCTGTTTGAAGACGGCGGGGGACGCTTCCGCGATGTCTCGCGTGAGTCGGGCGAAGTCTTTGCCAAGCCCCTCCTCGGCCGTGGACTCGCGCTCGGCGATTTCGATGGCGATGGTCTCATCGACTTTGTGGTGAGCCAGAACCTGGGGCCTCCATTGATCGCGCGCAACCGCTCAGCCGGCGGAGACTGGATCACTCTCGAGCTGCAAGGCGCGGGCAAGAGCAACCGGGATGCGATTGGCGCTGAAGTGACGCTGACCGCCGGCGGCAAACAGCAACGAGCGCAAATCATGGGCGGAACAAGTTACTGTTCCGCGAGTGAGATGCGGCTCCACTTCGGTCTAGGCGCTGCCCGCCTGGTGGATCGCCTCGAAGTCAGGTGGCCTTCGGGACAAATCGACACGTTACCCAATCTTCCAGTGAATCGGGTCCGGCGGATCGTCGAACAGGCTGCCCGTCACTGACGCTGCGTCTCAAGCCGGAGATTTGGAAGCGGCCTTGTTTTTCAATTCACGCAGCAAGTCTTCAAAGTCCGGAACACCGGGACGGAAACCGACGGCCTTCTCGATCGCTTCGAGCGCAGCCTTGGGATCGGTTTCCTCCAGACATCGAGCCAGTACATAGTAATACTCGGGCTCCAGCGGATTGAGCCGCAGCGCCTGACGAATGGAAGTCAGCGCGTTCTGTAGATCGCCCTTGAGATAGCTGACTTGAGCCATGCGGTAGTAACCCGGATCGAACGTGGGAAGCTCACTCACGGCTTTGGCTAACGATTCGTAAGCCTTATCGAGCTCGTCCGTATTAGACAATAGGTTGACGCCTTCTTCGTAGTCGGCGCGGCTGCGCATCTCTCGCGCCCGCTGGTCGGCGTCAGCCTTCTTGCGGGCATTGAACGCCTTGAGGGCGGCGTCGGCTTTGTCGTCCTCATGCAGTTGCCGATAGGCGGAGGCGAGCACGTAATAGGACTCCGCACTGTCTGCTGAGAGCTTGATCGCAGTCTCAAGAGAATTCGCCGCTTGCCGTGCATCACCCGATGCCAGGAAAGCGGAGCCGAGGGCGGTATAGGTTCCGGCAAGATTCGGTTGAAGGGCGCGCGCTTTCTCGAGCAGACGGATCGCCTCTGGAAGATTCCTGCGCTGATTCGTATACAGCAGACCAAGTTGAAAGTTAGCCTCCACGGAATTGGGATCGAGCTTCACTGCCTCGCGAAAAAGCCGCTCGGCGGAGTCTGTGGCCTGCAGGCCCAGTTGCGCCATCGCCAGCAACTCAACGCCGGCGGAATCCCGCTGCCCGAAGCGCAGCGCGTGTTCGGCGGAATCCTTCGCGGCTGAATATTCTTCCTCACGAAGGTACGCCACAGCCAGCAGGCGCAGCGTCTTTGACGCATCCGGGTGAGACTCCAGATACGCTTGCAAGGTCTCCACGGCGCTGTGATTTTGGCCGACTTTCAGATACAGCGAAGCCAGCGTGAGCCGGTTGGCCTCAGAATCCGGCGCGGCATTGAGCGACCGCTGCGCGGCATCGATTGCCTGCAGAGTCTCACGATCCACCGTCCCATCCGGCGGCGAGCCGAATGCTGGAAACAAGAACGCAACGATAAGAATCAGGCCACAGTAGAAACGCATCTTAGCAACTGTATTCTAACCGAGTCAGGCCCGTCACATCAGGCAGGCAAGTTGTAAATGCGCCGGTTGTTCTGGTATAGCATCATCCGCGCGCCTTCCAGCGCCTCGTCGCGGGTGAGGCTTCCTTCTTTCACATGAACAGCCAATGCGCGGCTCAAGTATCGTTTCCCCCACCTTCCGGCCAGCCAGTTATACTCCGGAACGGACCATGAATCGCTGCCAAAGAGAATTTTGGACATCGGCACCGCTTCGAGAATCTCGCCGAAGCGGCGTTCCATGCCTTGATGGATGGTGGGATTCATCAGGGAAATTTCGAAATAGCAATTGGTATAAAGATGGCTCAACCAGACTGCTTCACCGACCAGCGGATAACCAGCATGGACAGGTATCAGTTTCGGCATGCGCATCACTCCATCGCGATCGAAACGCGCCACTTCTTCGAGGTTGTAGGGGTGCTGACGGCGCAGGATCACGCCGGGCGCTTCGCCATCGCCCGAATGGATCTGCATGGGCATATCCCGCTTCAAGCATTCCTCCAGCGCAATGGTAAGAAGATATTCCTTCAGACGCCGGCCGCGGTCGGCCTCTTCCTCCCGATCGGACGCGGGAGCGCCGCGCAAGCGCTTGAATTCGTCCCAGGAATTCTTCGCCGCCGCCGAATCGTAATGCGGCTTCACAACACCCAGGCGCTCCATCTGGTGCCACTTCATTCCCCAAGACTTATAACCGTAATTGCCGTCCGCGTCAAGGGCCTTGCGCACGGCGCCGGTGAAACGCGATTCCAGATCCTCAAAGGAGATATCCTCACGAAACAGGGGATTCTGAATGGTCTCGATGCGGGCAATCGCGCGCATTGTGCAGGGACTAATCGCCTCGGCATATACCGCGAAGCCCTTGGCGCCAATGCCCTCGCAACAGCCGGTATCGATCATGGCATTCGTAAGGCGCACGTCACGGAAGAGATCGCTCATGTATCGTCCGTAACCGGCGCGGGCGCGTTCATTGCGCGCGGCGATAACAGTCTCGAATTTCGGAGCGCATTTCAGAAACCCGGCGAGCTCTTTGGTGAGATATTTGATGAAGATAGTGGCGCGGGCATTAAACGCCATTTCGTCCAGCTTCTTCTCGATGCCGAATTGCCGGTCGAGTTTAGCCTTCTCATCCCCGGTGGCGGCGCGCCAACGCTGCAGAATCCCGGCCGGGAAATAAGAGGCCTGCGGCAGAGCGGCCAGGGAAGTGGCCAAGAGGAATTCCCGCGGCGTTGTCTCCGCGTATTGCTCGCCAGCTGCATGGCAATGCGTGTCATCCAATTGATAGCCGCGAATGGCCTCATGCAGCTCATTCGCAACACGGTCAATCTGGGGCGTGTTCTCCGTTTGCGCCAGACTTCGCTTCTGAGCCGCCGCAACGATAGCGCCGCTCACACCGAGCGATTTGAGAATCGATCTCCGGTCGGACAAGAATAACCCCTTTCCGCGCCGAGCCGAGTCAAGTTAGCTATGCGAGCCGGCGCTCTCCGCTTCAGAACACGTACTTCAAGGCGAACTGAACAATGCGCGGGGAGACGGCGTCGCTGGAAATGACCCCAAAGCTGCTCGCCGCGCCGCGATTGGACCCCGGGTTGTTGAACTGCGGATGATTCAGCGTGTTGAAGAATTCGCTTCGAAATTGAAGGTATCCGCTCTCGCTTAAGCCACCGACTCTGAATTCGCGGCCGATGCCGGCGTCGAAATTGACTTGGCCCGGTCCCCGGAAGATATCTCTTCCGGAGTCACCAAAGCCAGTGCCATCCCCGATCACCGGGGCCGTAGTGAAAGCAGCCGTATTGAAATATCTGTTCAGGCGCGACTGCGTGCTACCGCTCAATTCGGCATTGGCCGCGGTCATGCCGGGGGCGAACTGCGCATATGCGGAGATGCCGTAAACGGTTCCCGACGTGCTGTCAGTGACGGAGAATGGCAGCCCCGACTGGACAGTTGTGACTCCCGAGACAGACCACTTATTCACAGCTTTTCGCAGCAGAAGATTCCCTGTCTTGAGCTTTGGCAAGTCGTAGGAATAGCTGACTACAAGGCGCTGAGTGCGATCGAAACTCGAATCTCCACGCGCGCTCTTAGTGTCGTAAAAATTGCCGGTAAAGCTGCCCAGCGGTTCATTACGTCCCCCCGCAGTCACTCCATCGGTGTCTATAGCATGGCTCCAGGTATACGCGCCGATGAATGAGAGCCCATTGGCAAACCGCCGGTTCACGCTGAATTGAAGCGCGTCATACTGGCCCGTCAGGATGGACTTGAACTCGTCGATACCGGTCGGCAGCCAGCCTAAGTATGGCACTCGCAAGGCGCGATTCTCGACACTGTTAACAGTGAGCCCATCGACTGGATCCGAGGGACTCGCGAGCAGCGGCTGATTAGGATCGAAGCCGGCGATTAAGTGAGTCGACTCACTGCCGACGTAGCCGAGATTGAACAGGAAGCTGTGTAAGCTGTATTCGACGCTGGCGCTCCACTGCTGCGTATAAGGCTGCCTCAGGTACGGATCGGTCGGGAGAGTCGACCGTGTGCTGCCCAGCGTGATAGGCAAGTAAATCGGAAACGCGCTGGAGGCAGGCACAGGGTCGGGAAACGGGTTCTGCCACGATGTCGAAGCGAGGTCCGCTCCGCCCGCCTTATTCCAGACGTAGTACGGATCGAAGTTGGATTGCTCGGTGACGGTTCCGGCGACGGAAGACCAGAAAATGCCATAACCAGTACGAAATACAAAGTTTTGATTACCGGCGATCGGCCGGAATGCGAGGCCCACTCGCGGCGCGAAGCCAAGGTCGTTCTGGTCATAAATCGGCGAGTCACCACTAAGCTTTGTGAATCCGGCGGGCGGCGTGCAATTGCAATTCGCGACCACTGTGAACCCGTCATACCATCCGGCGGCCGGCGGCGCGACGAATTGCGGCACCAGATTGACATCGAAACCCCCGATCCGCCCATTCTTGTCCGTCTTGTTGCCGTTGAATTGATAGCGGACGCCAAGATTGAGCGTGAGGCGGCTGTTGAGGCGGTAATCGTCTTGTGCGAACAGGCTGAAATTCTGGAACCGGGGATATGCGCGAACAACTCCATTGGCGATCTGGCTGCTGGAGACATTGCTGAAATTCGACCCGTTCTGCGCGGCTGTCATGCCCAAGAGGAAATCCGGGAACGAACCGAAACCAAGCGAGCCCCGAGTGAGGAAGACGTTGGTGCGGTTCACCTGATTGAGGTTGACATCGCCGCCCACACGGATCTGATGGCGGCCCTTGACGATGCTGAGCGTGTCGCTGCCGAGCCAGCTATGGATCATGGTCACCTGATTGTTGTTAGTCGCCGGCCCAATCGTAAAACCTCCGGTAACCGATATGAGCGGGATTCCAGGCCACCCTGCAACCGGCTGCGGGATGCCTACTTCCGCGTCGGTCAAAGGTTCGATTGGCACTTGCGCGATGAAATTCCGGGCGTATCCCAGATGTAGATCGTTGACGATGTGTGAACTTATCGTTGTAGTCAGGATGATCGTATCGTTCCAGTTCACTTTGTTGTCGTTCTCGCCGAAGCCCGGGACATTGTCGCCGGCGGATGTAGAGAACGGTATGTTCCAAGGGTCATGGGAATAGAATGTCTTGACGGCGAAGTGGGTGGAATTGCTGATTTGATAGTCGAAGTCTCCTACGTACTGGTTCTCCGTAAAGAGGGCGCCCAGCGAGTAAGTGGAGAAACCGGAGCCGTTCGGCTCGATGATTTGGGGATTTGGAATTACATACTGGCCATTTGGCAATTTGGCGTTCAGGAACGAGATCGCCACGGGATTGATGTTGGAACCATTCGCCGCCACCGCCACGCCCCCCTGCACACCCGACTCGCCGGCGAAGATTTGCCCCAGCGCCTGCGCCGACCGGTTGTTAGTGAGTGGCGGAAGAAATGTGCTGGCCGTGGAAAAGCTCGACACTCCATTATCCTGCTTAGTTCCTTGATACGCAAAGAAGAAAAACAGTTTGTCCTTCTTGATGGGCCCGCCGATGACTCCTCCATACTGATTCTGCTTCAGAACGCCACGCGGCTGACCGGTGGCATTGCGAAAGAAATCATTCGCATTCAGGTCGTCATTACGAAGAAAATCATAGAGCGTTCCATGGAACTTGTTGGTTCCGCTCTTTGTCACGGCGTTGATTACCGCGCCGCCCTGCCGGCCCAGTTCGGCGTCGTAGAGGGCCGTCTGTACCTTGAATTCCATGAGGGCATCCGGTGAAGGAATGGGAACGCCGCCTTTGTCAACGTCATCGTCAAAGCCTTGCGACATGGGGTTTTCAGCCAGGAGGCCGTTCAGTACCAAGCTGTTGTCATAGGGCCGCGAGCCGTTAGCGGATATGTTGACGCTGTTGCGCCCAAGCGAGCCTGCATTGGCCACGGACGCATTGACGCCCGGCGATAACGCGAGAATCTGCGTGAAGTTACGGCTTGACAGTGGGAGCGCCGTGACCAGCGTCTGCTCAACAACCATCCCAACATCGCTGGTTGACGCGTCGACCTGCTGTACCTCGCTGACCACCTGAACCTGTTCGGCAGTCTGCGCCAGTTCAAACGCGGCGTCGATTGTGACCGTCCCGGCAATGTCCACGGTAAGAGTGCGCGCGATGGGCTTGAAGCCAGGCAATTCAGCCGAGAACCGATAGTTTCCAGGCGGAAGGAAGGTAAAAGCATAGGCGCCATTCTCGGTGGTTCTCGTCTGGACTTGTTGATCGGTTCCCTGGTTGACCAACTTGACCACCGCGCCCGGCGCCGATTTGCCATCGGGGTCCGATAGTATTCCCTTCACTGTTCCGTTCGATTGAGCGTTACCCGCAACCGATGCCATCATCGCCAAAACGAACGTCGTCAAAAACCGTTGCCGAATCCCAATCATAACTTGTTCCTTCCAGTGCAGGCACGTAAGACAGTTGCTGTGGCAAAAAGTAGCTCGCGCCAGCACGCAGAGCACTTCGCTGGCGTGAGCGGCAAGAGTAACAGTTTCCCCTCCCACTCTCGTGAGAGGATTATTCGCGGACTAGCGACCGTAGTCCGACAAACCCGATAATCTAGTAATGGAATCGCAACAGAGCGACGATCAGGGACTCTGACCGGTAAGAGAACGACGAGGTATCGACGCTGCCCACGGCTTGCAAACCGAGACAATCAAGCTGTTTGAAGGATTGTTTCATAGGCTGCGGTGTCTGTCAACCGGGATCTCCCGGAGTCCTTCACGAATATTTAACATTTGCGAAAAATGGCGATTCCGCGCGGTGGACGCACTTATCTTCCAGAGCCGCAATGAGCCGGTAGTTCTTAATTGGGAAGCGCAAAAGCCAGAAGACTCGCCACAGCTCCACTACCCGCGGCGATAACGATGAACTGTCTTCCGCTCGCAGTCCGATAGGTGGACGGGGTGCTGGTAGTCCGCATCTGCAGGGGATAGGTCCACACGTCCTCTCCCGTGGTCTTATCGATAGCATGCATCGCCATGTCTCCGCCGCCGATGAAGACCAAGCCGCCTTTTGTGACGAGTGACCCTTGGACGCCCGAAACACCCAGTTTCTCAGGCAGTTTCACTCCTTTCAAAGCGGGATGATTGCGAACCGCGGGGGTATCTCCGAACGTCACCTGCCACACGATTGACCCACGATTCAAATCGATGGCGTTGAGCAGTCCGTAGGGCGGTTTAAGGAGCGGCAGCCCATTGTGAAACTGGCTCCTTGTACCGAAATCCTGCGTATAGGTGGAGTCAATCTCCGGGGAGTGAGGGTTATTGGAATCTTCCGGCTTAGTCACGCGCGCAACCCAAGGCTGTTTGCTGGTCTTTACATAAAGAATTCCTGTTTCAGGGTCGAATGCGCCTCCGCCCCAATTCGCGCCTCCGAGGATGCCGGGAAGAATGAGAGTGCCCTGCAAGCTGGGTGGCGTGTAGAGAGGGCCGATACGATACTTCTTCATCTCTGCGACGGCTTCGGCTTTCAATTCGGGCGTAAGGTCGAAGGCATCGTCCAATGTGACTCCCTGTGGAGTGATCGGAGGCGGGCGGGTGGGCACGGGCTGCGTCGGGGAAGCTTCCTCACCGGGCACGTCACTGGGCGGCGCCGGGCGCTCCTCAATCGGCCAGATGGGCGCGCCGCTCACTCGATCGAACATGAAGATATAACCCATTTTGGTAAGTTGGACAGCGGCATCAATCTTGCGGCCCGCCACGGTCAGCGTCACAAGATTGGGAGGGGCCGGCAGGTCATAATCCCACAATCCGTGATGAACCATCTGAAAGTGCCACTTACGCTTCCCGGTGCTGGCATCCAGACAGACTAGCGATTCCCCGAACAGATTCTGCCCCAACCGCTGGCCGCCATAGAAATCGTTGCTGGGTGTTCCAAGAGGCAGATACACCAGACCGCGCTGCTCATCTAAAGTGATGGGCGCCCAGGCATTTGCGTGGCCGGTGTATGCCCAGGAATCGTTCTTCCATGTGTCATTCCCGAACTCGCCTTTCTGCGGAACCGTGTGGAAGATCCATACCTGCTTGCCGGTGCGCGCATCGTAAGCACGGACGTCGCCGGGCGGGTCGTGCTTGTAAATCACGCGGTCGTCGACGCTGTTGCTGAGAATCACCAGGTTCTTGTAGACGACAGGCGGAGAGGTGTTGGTGTAATGCTTCTTGTTGATCTCCCAGGCGAAACCCTGCGACAGATCGACGATGCCGTTGTCGCCAAACTGCGGCACGGGTTTACCGGTGGCGGAATCGAGGCAAATCAGCTTATAGTGACTTACCATGAAAAGCCGCAGCTTGCCGCGGTCCCGCCACGCCGCAACGCCGCGGTGCACATAGCCGACTCCGTTCAGCGCCTGGCCCTCTTCCTCGTAGGCCTTGGGATCATAGACCCAAAGTTGTTTGCCGGTTTCAGCATCCAGCGCTACTACCCGGTTGTAGGATGTCGACAAATACAAGATGCCATCGAGCATCAGGGGCGTGCCTTCAAAGTTGCCCGGACGAATTCCCTTCCCCGGTATTGGCTCTTCTCCGGGTTTCCACTCCCAGGCCAGCTTCAGGGTTTTCACATTGTCACGATTGATGTCAGTCAGCGTGGAATAGCGGTTGCCGCCAGCATCGCCACCGTACCAGGGCCATTCCTGTAGTTTGGATTGCGGCGGCGCCGCCAAGAGGACGACGGGCGCGAAGATGACGGCCAGAGAACGGTTTCGGATCATGAATGACTATCCCTTGATTTCCAATTTATTTGGAAGCTGCTCGATTTTGTTGAGACTTGCTGAAGGCGGTGACAGGGGCGCTTGGCAACCCAATGCCGCTTACTTTGGACATCTGCCGCGGGCTTCCAACTAGCGCTCGCCTGGTGCGAAGACTTGCGCATGGCCCGAAATAGCCGCCTGAAAAGCGGCTGCAGGCAGGATTGCCTGCCCCACAAAAGTAAGTGGGGCGGCTTCATAAGGTTTGCGCTATGTGGCTGGAACTGCGGAGCGTCAGAGCTACAAAGGTGATGGTTGCATTAGTGCATCCGCCCGTAGGCAGCGTGGGAGCTCCCACTGCAAAGAGATTCTGGTGATCGTGCGTGCGGCCGTAACTGTCGCAGACGCTTTGGGAAGGATCGTTTCCCATTCTACAGCCGCCGGACGGATGATCCTGGTAATCACTCTTGGAGACAGAGAGAATTTTCGTGCCGTTGGCCTTCGCCATTTTTTCATAAATGGCCCGGACGTGCGCTTCCGTGGCGGCGTCACGCGCCTCAGCGGCTGGATCCATGCGATGAACGATCTTGGGCATCGGGTCGCCCAGATGGTTCCGGTTGTCCGGGTCAAGAGTGAGGCTGCTCTCGCGCGATGGGTGAGTGTCATAGTACATGCGCACGCGCGCGACGCCATGCGCCGTTCGCGAGCGCCAATCGTTCACCAGAGCGTCGCCAAAAAGATACTCTCCCTTTTCCGATTTCAATCGCGGACGCCGCCCCGAAGCACTTTCGAAGATCTGAATATCGTGGCGCACGAAAGGCTTCCCCGGGGCGCATCGGAAATATTCGCGGGAGATGAGAGGGTAAGGCTCGTTCATTCCGGGATAAAGCTTCTTATCTACCTCCATCTGCGCGGTGATGAAGTAGTGACCGGTCATGTAGCGCCCTACCAGGCCGGAGCTGTTGGCTAGTCCGTTCGGAAACCGAGAAGTCTGTGAGCTCAACAGAAGATGCGGAGTCCAGGCGTAGCCGGATGCGACAACGAACAATCGAGCGCGATACTCAACCGGTTCACCCGGGCGTTCCGCATGAAAACCTGTAGCGGCGACGATTGTGTTGTTCCGATCGTGAGGAATCAGGCGGCGGATCAACGTGCGATCATGCAGGGTGATCTTCTTTGTCGCCAGTAGCTGCTTGTAGGTGTAGTCCGGAGAGTAGCGCGCCCCGGTGGGGCAGATAGTGCAGGTATTGCAGCGCTGGCATTCCGGACGGCCGTCATACGCCCTGCTGTTTTTGGCCTGCGGGCACCCTGTGAATGGGATGCCTGAGCGTTCCGCCCACGCCTTGATCTCCGCCAGGTTGTAGGTGAGCGGCATCAGCGGCATCGGGTAGGGTTCGGAGCGCTTGTCTTCCGGATGGGGACTCGGCTCGCCAGAGACTCCGATACGGCGCTCGGCCTCGCAACAATACTTTTCCAGTTCGGCCCACTCGATGGGCCAGTCGGTTGCCAGGCCATAGAGGGAATGGAGCCGGAGATCTTCCTCGGAGAAGCGGTTCGCGTGGCCTTGCCAGTGCATGGCAGATCCGCCCACCGCCATGGTGCGGCTGATGACCCCAAGCCCGCCCTGGTCCTCGATAAAATCGCCCGGCCATGCATTCTCTCCGTAGAGCGAGGACCGCCTCCGGTAACTCATCCGATTTTCGGCGTCGAAAAGACGCCTGCCCGCCTCGACAATGGTGATGCTGAGGTTGGACTTCAGCTCCGACAGTTTTTGGGCCGCAAAGACCGCGGAGATGCCGCCGCCGACGATGCAGATGTCACTCTCAAAGCTGGGCATTGGCAGTTACCTTCTTCAATGCGGTTGGGATGTTGCCGCAATCTTTAAGCGTGCGGCATTTGTCTTTGCCAATCGCGGCCAGATAGGCGATGTCATTAGCTTCGGAAGTCTGAAAGTAGAACGTCATCAGATCGGACGCGATGTGCGCGCCATCCGGCACAGGCGGCAAGTCTCTGATATTCGCAGCCTGAAACACTTCCGCAATTTTCAGCCTGCGCGCGGCGATGCTGCTTTGCGCGAGCGCTCCGGAGGAAAGCTGGTCAAGCTGATCGAGATAGATCGCCGCGGGCGAAGCCGGCTTGTAACGAATGCGGGTGGAGCCGTACCCGGTCTGCATCTCCGCCCCTGCACGGTACTCTTGAACCCAGCGCACAAACTGCAAGGCTACCGAATCGGTCCCGGCGCGTCCCAGCGACTCGGGAAGCACGGTCGCCGCCAGTGCCTTCAGTGCGGACTCGTGCTTCCCAGGAAAAGTCGCGGTCTGTGCCCGCAATCGCGATCCCTGAAGGGAAACCCACGCGAATAGGCTCTGGATGAGAGTTCTGCGTTGCATTCTTTCTCCTTAATTGCTTGTTGCCTGAGTACTGAAGAAGCCAGATCGGGAGATAACCCTATGCTGGCATGCCGAACTGGGGCGCGCCTCACAGCTGACTAGTTACGAGTTTTGTAGCGACGGAGCTGCGGATGAAATCGGGTAGGTACTCAGAATGTTTATCACTATAACCTGCTTCAGATTGTATTGCAAATAAATTGCGCGCCACGACATCTCGTCCACAGCGATTCCGCAACCGCGTGGGGGCATGTGGGCGTGGATGGGGATCGGGGCTTCATGCGGTTTGCGAGGGTTTTGCGTGGCGATCTGCAGCTAGCCGCGGCTGCGCCTGCGCCACCGTGAGGCCAGGTTTCAACCGCGCGATGGCGCCCGGCAGAAAATTGGCGCTATGCCGCGGCGGAGACGGAAAGGGCGTCGCGGCGAATCCGGCGTTCGCCCACATATCGACGTCCGTAGCCACGGTGCTGCGGGATGGCGGAAGCCGGGCGGCATCACGCCGGCAATGGTATAGGCATCGCCATCCGCGCGGACGCGCTGCCCGAGTACGTGCGGGTCGCCGTCGAAGGACCAGCGCCAAACGCCGTCGCTCAGGATGGCGGATTCCGCGAAATCCTGCGCTTTATCCTCGGGGCCGAACACGCGGCACAATCGCGCATGGACGCCCAGCAGGGGGAAGTAATTGGGACTGACCGCCAGTAACTCAATTCGCTCAGGATGCTCCGTACCAGTCACGTTGGCACCAATGGGCCAGACGGCCGAAACATCCTCGAAGATGCCGCTGCAGTCCTGCAGGTCCCATAACTCGGGAACGGACATACCGACATCGTGGAGCGAGGCGCCGGAGAAGTTATCGACGAGGCGAACCGGAGACTTGCGCAAAGTGCGGAGGCGATAGCGGACGTCTTGAATCGGCGCAATCATATCGGACAGTAAGACGGAGAACGCAGCGCTCCGTTAACCGCCGATGGCGGATCAATCGGTTAGCGAATCGGCTATGACCGGAAACGGACAGTGCAGGCCAGATTTGGGACGGTCCGCGCCGGCGGAAAGACGCGTTCACACGAGTGTGAACGCTGCACGCACGAGTGCGTGCGCCACGGTTTACAATTACTAACTCTTATTGGCCGCCCTGTGTCGGAGTCGAAGGCGGTGCGGCTGGCGGCAAATGGTTCCAGTCCGGCGGCTCGACTCCTAACAGGTTGTGGACGAAGTAGTCGTCGCGGTAATGCTCACTGCCGAGTATGCCTACTCCGTGGTTTTGACCCGGTATGTAGAGCATGTCGAAATGTTTGTGAGCCTTGACTAATGCGTTGATTACTTGCATCGAAGAGGCCGGGTCCACGTTACTATCCATCTCGCCGACAATAATCAACGCCTTGCCTTGCAGGCGGTAGGCATTGTCCACGTTTGACGATTCGGCGTACTGCGGCCCCAGCGGCCAGCCCATCCATTGCTCGTTCCACCAGATCTTGTCCATGCGGTTATCGTGACAGCCGCTGTTAGTCACTACCACCTTGTAAAACTCCGGGTGGAATAACATGCCGCCAAGCGAATTCTGACCGCCGGCGGAAGTTCCAAAGATACCTACCCTGGTGACGTCATATGAAGGGTATTTCGCAGCAACTGCTTTATGCCACAGGAGGCGGTCCGGGAACCCCGCGTCGCCCAGGTTCTTATAGGCGACGTCATGGAACGCCTTCGAACGGTTACTGGTTCCCATGCCATCGATATGGACTATGATGAAGCCGAGTTCAGCCATGGCTTGGTCAGGGTCCAAAGCGCTGTAAGTTTTACGGACGAACGATCCCTGCGGACCGGCGTAGATGTTCTCGATAACCGGGTAACTCTTGCCGGGGTCGAAGTTCATCGGCCGAGTGATGGTCCCCCAGATATCGGTCTTGCCGTCCCGCCCCTTGGCGACGAAAACCTCGGGGTATTTAAAGCCCGCGGCCAACAACGCCGAGTCATCGCCCTTGTCGAGATCCATTAACACCTTCTGGTCATCGGTGCGGCGCAGCTGCGCCACCGGCGGCAGATCCACTCGCTGCCAGCTATCCACGTAATACTTGTTATTTTTGGAAAAAGTAACTGTGTGAGTGCCGTCAGCATCGGTCAACTTAGTAAGTCCCGTACCATCGAAGTTAATCCGGCAATACTGAGTAAAATACGGGTCTTGTCCGGGAATCAGGCCGCCGGCCTCGAACCAGATCTGCCGCTTCTCGTCGTCGACGCGGTCCACGTTGCGCACTAACCAGTCACCCCTGGTGATCTGGTTCTTGACTTTGCCGGTAACGCCGTCATAGAGATACAGATGCTCCCAACCGTCGCGCTCCGAGGCCCAGATTATCTCCTTGCCGTCATTCAGATCGTGACGGTACCTTCTACCGGCTGAGAGGCCCGGTCCCAGCATGTTGTAGTAGATGAAAGTCTTGCTCTCTTCGTCGATCAGCGCACGCGCTTTGGCAGTCTGCGCGTCCACTTCAATCACGCGGTAGGCCTGGTGTCCGCGCTGGTTGTATTCGAAGGTAAAAGCGCGGCTATCTTTCCACCAAACCGGTGTAGTGAGATCGTACGCATTGGGGAACAGAGCGTTGTCGATCTCGATTTCCTTCTTAGCAGCGATATCGAAGAGAGCGGGATAGGCGATATCCAGCGCATCGCCGGGTTTGCGGTACAGGATCGAGGAGTGTTTCGGTTGAATCTGATCGGCGGGCGACGATTCGATGTAATGAACCTGGTGATCGAAACCAGGGCGGGTGTGATAGGCCACCAGCTTTTTGGAATCGGGCGACCACGCCACCGACCGCAACGTGTAGCGATTCCCCTCCGAGCCATCGAAGCTCAACGGGGTGGCTGCCTGGGTTGTGCCCGCCGGCCGCAGGAATACGTTGAAATTCTCGATGAGGGCTTCCCATTTGCCGTCGAATGAAGTGCAGACCTGAGTCTCGGCGGGGGTTTGGCCGGGAGCGGTTGCGGCGGCAGCGGCGCCGCGGCCACGGCCGCCGCGTCCCTGTCCTGCCTGCGCCTGTGCGCGAGGAGCGCAACCGGTTTGACCGCGTCCGAAGCCGCCAGGGCCAGCGCCATCTTGCGGCGGAGGCGGTTGATATTCCATGCCGTCTACGGGGTCGCCGCCTTCTTCGGTTGGGGCTTCCGGCGATTCGTCGGCAGTTACATCGTCATCTTCTGACCGAAGAGGCAGGCCAGGAGGCCTGTCCCACTCAGGCGCGCCGCCGCGGGCGCCACGGCCGCCAACGGGCTGGGGGATGGCTCCGCCCTTGGTGCAGGTGTAGTCCGTCAGGCTGCATTTGTACATGGAGCCGCCCGCGCCAAACTCGATGGCGCTCTCACCATTGGTAAACGTCAGCGGCGCAGTCATCGCCGGCCCGGCGGCGCCGCGTCCGCCACCGCCGCCGCGTCCACCCGCTGGCGGCGCAAATGGCAGAGCCAGCGCGGTGTATTGGCGGCCGGTAACTGAGGAAATCGCGGCCGCGAGTTTCGCGTGGTCGAAAGCGAGTTTCTTCGCGCCTGTCTCGGCATACACCATCTCGAACTCCGCGCCGCCCTTGACTGTCCGGGTGTACCAGAAGTGTTCGGTCTCGCCGATCCAATTAGGGGCTCCCGGAACATTCACTACCAGGTCCTGCGATCTTTCTCGAAGGCCTTCGCCGCGCTGATAATCGGCCAGGGTCCCCTGCGCCCACATCATACAGGGCAACAGAACCAGTGAGGAACAAGCGATGAGTCTCATATCTTCTCCTAACTCAGGCAAACGGTTGATCGATGGCCGGCGCTTGCCTGGTGAAGGTGCGCGCGCCGTCCCCGGTGATGTACATACAGTCTTCCAGACGAACGCCGAACTCGCCGTAAATGGCGATCATGGGCTCGTCGCTGAACGTCATACCCGGCTGCAGCTTCAACTTATTGCCGCGCACCAGGTAAGGCCACTCGTGAATATCGAGGCCAATGCCGTGACCGGTCCTATGCGGCAAGCCGGGCACTTTGTAATCGGGTCCAAATCCAAAATCGGTGATGACTTTGCGCGCCGCCGCGTCTACCGATTCGCAGGTTGCGCCGGGCTTGGCGGCCGCCAGCGCCGCATTCTGCGCTTTACGCTCCAACTCCCAAATCTGCTTCTGCCGCGCCGTAGGCTTACCGAAGATCATGGTGCGGGTGATGTCCGACTGATACCCTTCCACCGAGCAACCATCGTCGAACAAAACAAGGTCCCCCGGTTGCAGCTTCTGCGGCTGAATGCTGCCATGGGGAAAGGCAGTGTACTTACCGAAACTTACCGCCGCTTCGCCAGTGTAGCCTAAGGCGCGATACGCCGCCGCAATGTTGCCGCTTAGCTCATACTGAGTCATGCCTTCCTGCAGTGTCTCTATGCCCGCTTTGTAAGCCGCAATAGTTACGTTGTTAGCGTGCTGCATCAGAGCCAGCTCGGCCGGCGATTTGACCGACCGGCAGCCGCCGGTTACAGGCGTGCCACTGACGAATTTCAGCTTCGGCGCCGACTTACGCAATCCATCGAATACCGAGAACTTGACCTGCTCTTCAAGACCTACGGTATTACTCGCTCCACGATCCTTCAGCGCCTGCGCCACGGCTGCGAATTCTCCACCGGCTTCGCTCCAGCTGCGTACTTCGCCCATGCCGGAGTTAGCGTGGGTCTTTTCCTCGTCAGCCTTTGGCGCCACCCACAGCAGATCCCCTCTTACAGGAAGAATCAACCCGGCGAGTCCGGACACGCGCAATCGCACTCCCGTGAAGTAGAAGACACTCGATCCGGGCTCGCAGAAGACCGCATCCATACCGTTCTGACGCATGAGTGAGCGTGCCTTCTCTATGCGCGCAAGTCTCTCGTCCGCGGCGATGGGCTGTACGTCGTCAGTCATCGGCTTCAACTTCCGAATGGCTGCCGGCGGACTGGAATTCTGCGCCGCCGACATACCGGCAAGCTCACGAGCCAAACCAGCCGCGGCTGTTCCCAGGAATAATCTCCGGTTCATACAGCCTTCCGCGCAGGATTCACCAGCGCATACACCAGTGCGCCGACGATTACGATCACCAAACCCGGCCAAGTGGTCGCCGGGCGGTATGCAAAGAGCATGCCCAGCACCATGGCGGCGCCAGCGATATAGAAGATAGGCACAAGCGGATACAATGGCACCTTATACGGCCGCTCCAGATCGGGCCGCGTTTGCCGGAGACGCATCACTCCAGCGATAGTCAGTATGTAGAAGATCAACGCCGCCGAAACAACATAATCGAGAAGGTTGCTGTATAGGTTGCCGTACTTCTGAGTCGCAGTATCGTAAGTCCGGGGTAACACTAGAAATGACGCCCAGAGCCCCTGCACCAGCAGCGACCATCCAGGAACGCGCGCCTTGTTCAAGACTCCGGCGGGCGCGAAAAACAGTTTGTCTTTGGCCATGGCGTAGTAAGCGCGCGGACCCGCCAGCACCAGGCTGTTGACGCACCCGAATGTCGAAATCATAATGGCGACGGCCATCAGAATGGCGCCGTATCCGGGGAATATGTGTTCCAAGGTTGCAGTGGCTACGCGGTCGGCAGGGGCATTCTGGATCGCGGGCAGCGGCAGCACCACCATATAAGCCACGTTCGCCAGACAATAGAGCGTCAGCACGATGCCGGTTCCGAGGATCAGCGCTTTCGGCAGCGTGCGTTTCGGATCGCGCACTTCAGCCGCGATAAACGTGATGTCGTGCCACGAATCGGCCGCAAACATGGACCCCGATTGCGCCACGCAGAGCGCTACGAGCAAGCCGAACACGCTGCCGGCGGCCACGCCCAGCGAAGGGTCGAAGGCGCCGAAGCGGAACATATCGGTGAAATTCACGTGCACCGCCTCGGCGTTCCACCCGAGAAACAATCCCGCCAGAATGAGCGCCGCCAGCGCCACGGTCTTCGCCGATGTGAAGATGTTCTGCACGATTTTGCCATATTCCAGGCCGCGGCTGTTGGTCCAGGTGAGCAGCACGATCACCGCGATGGCTACCAGTTGCGCCGTGGAAAGCGAGAGCGCGTATCCGGACGAAATATGCACGGGCGGAACAATGTAACTGCTCTCCGAGATACCGGGCACGAGAATGGAGAAGAATCGCGCGAACGCCACCGAGACTGCCGCGATGGTCCCCGTCTGAATCACGGTGAACAGCGTCCATCCGTAAAGGAACCCCCACAGCGGCGAGAACGCCTCGCGTAAGTAGACATACATCCCGCCCGCGTGCGGCAGCATCGACGCCAGCTCGCCGTAAGAGAGCGCGGCAGCCATAGTCAGCAAGCTGGTGATTATCCAGGCCATGAGCATCCACCCGGGGCTGCCGATCATGCGCGACATGTCAGCCGAGACTATGAAGATGCCCGACCCGACCATCACGCCGATGGTGATCATGACGGAATCGAACAGGTTCAGGCCACGGACGAATCCCTGATCCGGTTTGAGAGTAGTGGAAGGCTGGCTCATCGGCTCTTCTTTAAACGTTTAAACGGTTGCTGGCAGCTTACAACAGCGGGGTGGGGCGCGTCAACCGAGGGGTTTGCGAGATCTTGCGAGATTCTTTTCGACGCAGAGACGCGGAGACGCGGAGACGCGGAGTGTTATTAGTTGTCATGAGCGCGGTTTGGGCGGGAGTGTCCGAAAATGGGACTGGGGTCGTTTGGTATTTTGGGGATGGCCGGTGTGGCGGCGCGTTGACAGGCGGACTGGGTGGTACTTAGCGATAGCATAGATGCTAATACCTATGTTACTACACGAGTGTTGGAAAGATCACGTAAGTTGCTGACTTGATAAGTATAAATAGCTTGAATTAGGATTATACGCGAATGTGCCGGGATATGGTTGTTGGAAGTAACAGACAATATAGATGGCGATATGCTCTGGAGCGAAACGAGTTAGTGAGAGTTAATAAGTTATTAACCGCAGAGGGAAGCGGATTGACATTGATGCCCGTCACCGAAGCAGCGAGGGAGCGGGCGACAACCGGCACGATCCGGGCGTAGAATGTAGGCAGCCTTGAACAACTACATCCTAATCGTCTTCGATAGCTGCCGCTACGACTCATTTCTCGAAGCACGGCCTGCAACTCTCCGCAAACTGGGGCGCATCGAAAGGCGATGGTCCTACGCATCCTGGACCGCGCCGTCGCATTACAACCTGTTGATGGGCTTGATGCCGCACTCCAGCCCCAAACATACCTATGCCTCCGAATACTACAAGACCGGATTTCTCAAGTTCAACGAGCGGCTTGGCGGCAGCGGAATCTCGTTTGAATCCATGGTTCCGGCGTTGTATCTGCCGCCATTCCTCAAGCGCCTTGGGTATAAGACGCACGCGCGCGTTTCTCTGCCGGTGCTGAACCCGCACACCATTTTGAACCACGGTTTCGATAGCTACAAATTGATGCCGAAACACAACGATTTCCGCGCAATGCTGCGTGAAGTGCAGTTCACCGAGGAGGCTCCGTCGTTCTATCTGCTCAATGCCGGCGAGACTCATTACCCTTACGCGCTGGCGGACGAGCCGGCCGACTCCTGGCCCAAGCTGAGCGGCGTCCACGGCGTCTTCAAGCACCTGGACGCGCACGCGCCCGGCGGGAAAACGCGGCGCACCCCGATGAACGCGCGCAAACTCGCCGAACTCCGCCAGCGGCAAGTGGATGCGGTGCGATTCCTGGACCGCGCAATGGAGGAGCTCTTCGACCAGGTCCCTGCGAACACGTACATCACGGTCACCTCCGATCACGGCGAGCTATTCGGCGAGGATGGCTACTTCGGCCACGGGCCCATCCAGCATCCGAAGGTCCTCGAGACCCCGTTTGTGGAGGGGAAGATTCGATGATCGCGCCAATATCGCCGATGCCGCCGATCGCCTATATCGGGCCGGGAGCGGGCTTCGCTCTGGGCGGGTCTCTGCTCACGCTGCTGCTGGCTGTGCTCGCCAACGTCGTCTCCATTCTGGCTTGGCCGTTTCGCGCGGTGTGGGGCGCGATTCGGCACGGCCGCGCGCTGCGGCGCGCCAGAATCCGCAAGCTGATCTTCATCGGCTTCGATGGCCTCGATCCGCAGCTTACCGAGCGCTGGATGGCTGAAGGAAAATTGCCTAATTTGGCGCGGCTGCGCGAAACGGGCGGCTACGGACGGCTGCGGACGACGTATCCGGCGCTTTCTCCAGTGGCTTGGTCTACATTCGCAACCGGCGTGAACCCGGGGAAGCACAACATTTTCGATTTTCTGAATCGGGGCGTCAAGAGCTACATGCCGGAGCTTTCCATGGCGAAAGTGACGCCGCCGGCGCGGAAATGGCGGCGGCCCACGGTGGAATCGCGGCGGCGCAGCGAATCGTTTTGGACCATTCTGGGACGTCACCAGATCCAATCGACCATTCTGCGCGTGCCCGTGACGTTCCCCGCGGAAAGTTTCAACGGCCGCATGATCTCCGCCATGAGCACGCCCGATCTGAAGGGAACGCAAGGCTCGTTTTCGCTCTTCAGCACATCGAGTACGGCTAGCGCCGGCAACGACCAAATGGAAGGCGGCTTCCGATGTCCGCTGGAACGGCGCGCGGACGGGCTGCACGGATGGCTCGAAGGCCCAGTGGGGTTGAAGACGCCGCTCTGCATTCGCGATTCCACCTTACATATTCAGAACCAATCGTTCGCGTTTCGCCCCCACGAATTCACGCCGTGGATCAAGGTGCGCTTCGGTCCGGCAAAGGGGATCGTCCGTTTCCTGGCGACGCAGACCGGGCCCGAGTTCAGCATGTACGCATCGCCGGTGCAGATGGACCCGGAGAACCCGGCGCTGCCCATCAGCCATCCGGCCGCGTACTCGGTCTATCTGGCAAAGCTCTTTGGATCGTTCGCTACGCTGGGCCTGGCGGAAGATACCTGGGCGCTAAACGAAGGCGTGCTGGGCGAGCGCGATTTTCTGAGCCAAGCTTACTCGGTCTTCGAAGAGCGGAGAACCATGTTCGCGGATGCGCTGGCCAAGACGCGCCGCGGCGTGGCCGGCTGCGTGTTCGACACCAGCGACCGCGTGCAGCACATGTTTTTTCGCGAGATGAGCGAAGGCGGCGGAGAGTTCGGCGGCGCCATCGAGGAGATGTACCGGCGCATGGACGCGGTGGTGGGCGAGACGCTGCGCCACGTAGATTCCCGCACGCTGCTGCTGGTGCTATCGGACCATGGCTTCCGCGCCTTCAACCGCGGCGTGAACCTGAATGCGTGGCTGCGCGACAACGGGTATCTACAAGTTGCCGCGGAAGCCGGCGATAAATATTTCGACGGCGTCGATTGGAAATCGACCCGCGCCTATGCGCTCGGGTTGGGCGGCCTGTATTTGAACTTGCGCGGGAGGGAGCCGGAGGGAATTGTGGAGCCGGGCGGCGAGGCCCGCCAGTTGAAAGCCGAGCTGATCCGAAAGCTGACTGGCCTGAAAGACACTCAGAATGACGCCTGCGCCATCGCCAACATGTATGATGCCGATGCCATCTACGCCGGCCCATACCTGGACCGCGCGCCGGACCTGATCGCCGGCTTCAATGACGGCTACCGCACCGCGTGGGGTGCGGCGCTGGGACGCGTGCGCGGCCCGGTTTTCGAGACGAACGACAACGCCTGGAGCGGCGATCATTGCGTGGACCCGCCGCTGGT
The DNA here is from genome assembly GCA_049522755.1 of Bryobacteraceae bacterium. Classification (GTDB taxonomy): domain Bacteria; phylum Acidobacteriota; class Terriglobia; order Bryobacterales; family Bryobacteraceae; genus PALSA-243. The sequence continues at coordinate 37,779 of JBEKNN010000035.1, forward strand.
TCCGGGCGTGCTTTTCGCCAACCGGAAGATTGACGCGACGAATCCGGGCCTGGAAGATCTTGCGCCTACGATTCTGCAAATGTTCGGAGTGGACCCACCCGCATGGATGGAAGGCAAAGCGGTGTTTCAATTTTAGGCCCTTGGACGCACGCGGGTCTCCCCGTGGTAGCCCAACCATGTATAGCCGACAGGCCGACCAGGGGGTCGGCCGCGGACCAGGGGGTCCGCCCCACAGTGCGCCTCAGACTGGCTGTGATCTGCGCGTTGGCGCTGGTGCTTGCCGCTTGCGGCGCGCATCACGCTGCGAGCCTCCCCGCCGTCATCGTGCTCGGTATCGATGGGATGGACCCCGGTTTTCTGGAAGCTCACTGGGCCGATCTGCCGAACCTCGACAGGCTTCGCCGCGACGGAGAATTCCAGCGACTCGCAACCACCATGCCGCCGCAAAGCCCGGTGGCGTGGTCCACTTTCATCACCGGAACCGATCCCACGCAGCATGGCATTTACGATTTCGTGAGCCGCAATCCGCGCACGCTGCTGCCGTTTTCCTCGCTGGGTGAAACCGAACCGGCGCGCGGCTTTTCGATTGGCAGTTACCGCATTCCACTCGGTTCTCCCAAGGTTCATACGTTCCGGCGCGGCGCGGCATTTTGGGAAACGCTGAAGCGGCGCGGCATTCCGGTGACTCTGGTCAAGGTCCCGATGGATTATCCGCCCGATGCCGATGCGGAAGCCGCGCTTTCGGGGTTGGGCGTGCCCGACATGCAAGGGACGTTCGGCACGTTCACTTTCTTCACGGATGGCGGGGCCTTCACGGACGACGCGTCCTTCGCCAGCCCTGCGGAATCCCCGCGCGCTGTGTCCGGCGGGCGCATCGTACCGGTTCGCCTGGAGAATCATCGCGCTGTGTTACGGGTGACAGGCCCAGCCAATCCGTTCCGCAGCGACGCCCGCCAAACCGCCGTGGAAATGACGGTGGATGTCGACCCCGCGCAACCGGTGGCGCGGTTCACTGTGGCAAGCGGCTCCTTGAACAGCCCAGCATTCATTCTGCGCGAGGGAGAGTGGTCGGATTGGGTGCAGGTGGAGTTCCCGTTGGTCGCCGGGTTCCCCGCGGCGCGCGGCATGTTTCGCGTCTACGCCCAGCAGCTCGCCGGCCGATTCCGCGTCTATGTGTCGCCGGTCAATATCGATCCTTCTTCGCCCGAAGCGAAGATCTCCGCGCCGAACACATATAGCGCCAGCCTGGCTCGCAATGCGGGGCTTTACTACACGCAGGGAATTCCCGAAGACACATCGGCGCTACGCCAGCATGTCTTCCAGCGCGCCGAGTATCTGGCGCAAAGCCGCATCGCATCGCGCGAGCAGCTCGCGCTCTTGAAGCAATCCGTGACAGACTTCCGCGGCGGCTTTCTGTTCTTCCATTTCTTCGGGGTCGATCAGGATTCGCACATGCTATGGCGCAAATTCGACGCGGACTTACTGGAGACTTACCGTATGGTAGACGATGCCGTTGGCTGGGTGCGCGGACACAGTGGAAATGCGACGCTGGTGGTGATGTCCGATCATGGCTTTTCTACTTACAACCGTTCCGTGAATCTCAACACATGGCTGCTCAGTCAGGGTTATCTCAAGCTGCGAAGGCCTGTTTCCGAGGACGCGCACGATCTGTTGGCGAACGCCGATTGGTCACGTACCCAAGCCTACGCCATGGGACTAAACTCTGTCTATCTCACTCATGGCCTGACTCACGGTCTCACTCACAGCGGCGGCGCGAGTCACGACGGCGCCCTTCTAACCGAAATTACCGGCAAGTTAAAAGCCTTCCGCGACCCCGACACCGGGGCGCCCGTAGTGACCAGCGTTTGGTTGCCGCGCTCCGGCTCCGAGTACGCGCCCGATATGGTCGCCGGCTATGCGCCGGGATACCGCTGCGGGTGGGACGCTGCGCTGGGCGGAATTTCGCGCGCCATCGTCGAGGATAATCAAGACGAGTGGATCGGCGATCATTGCATCGACCCGCAGTTTGTACCGGGTGTGCTATTGGTCGACCGGAAGAGCGGCCTGGTGAATCCGGCGCTGCAGGATTTGCCGGCGTGGATACTCGCGCGGTTCGGAGTGCATCGATAATGTTCCAACCCTCCGTCAAATTCGACAAAGCGCTGTGGCAGCGCATTCAGAGCTGCGCCGCGGCCGCCGGCTACTCGTCGCCGGGCGAGTTTGTCCGCGACGTCCTGGAACGGGAATTGGCGCGCCTCGAAGGCGCCGGTTCGAAAGAAGATATCATCGGAAAACTGAAGGGACTCGGTTATCTGGAGTGATCGCGGGCTTCTTTCGCGCTACTCTCGAACCCTTTGCCGGCCGTCCCGCGATGCTGGCTGAGCTGGTGTGGGGCGCACTCACCGGCATGCTGCTATTCTTCGTGTTCCGCAGATTCACTAACATCGCTGCGGTGCGTACGTGGAAGCGCAAGCGGAGCGCCTACGTGTTGAGCCTCTATCTGTTCGGAGACGACCCGGCTCTCTCTCTGCGCAGCCTGGGACAAATCGCCAGGGCCAACGCCGCTCTGCTGTGGCACGCGCTGCCGCCGCTGCTGATTGTCGCTCCGTTGGTTACGGCGATCACTGTCAATTTGAATGAATTCTTCGCGCGAACGCCGCTGGCTGATGGCGCCGCGGCGGTACTAACGGTCCGGTTGAGGCAACCGTGCGATGTCTCGGTGCGAGCCCCCGCGTGGCTTCACGTGGATTTGCCGCCCGTACACATTCCCGCAGAGAGTGAGATCAGTTGGCGCATCCGCGCGACGGCTCCGCGGGACGGCTTCGTGGAACTTGGATGTGGCGGCGAGCGTGTCACCAAAGAGATCGATGCCCGGCCCGGCCCGCGTTACTTCGCGAAACTGCGCGCGCGCGAGGTGGACTCATGGCTGCTGCACCCTGGCGAAAGCCGCTTGCCCGATGGACCTATCGATCGCATCGCGATCGCGGAGTCACTTAGCGAGCCTTGGGGTCTTTGGTTTGCTTGCATCGCGTCGCTGACTGCGTGGCTGCCGACGGTGGCGCCGCGTCTAGTTCGTATGGGTAGGTTAGGTTAGGGGCTTCGCGTAATTGAGTGACAGCGGCTGTTGGCAGGCGAAAGCGCCTGCCCCACAAATTAAACAAAAGTAATGGCAGCTGTTAGTCGCCGTGACTCAATGCTTCGGCGTTGACACTCTGGGTGGCGCTCACTTGCGCGCCGGGTAAGCGCAGGAAGAAGCGCGCGCCGCGGCCCGGTTCGGATGCCACCCACATATCGCCGCCATGCTCCAGCACGGTTTGGCGTGTCAGCGCCAGACCCAGGCCCAGGCCGTTGCGCTTGCCGGCAGTGACAAAAGGCTGGAAGAGATTGGCGCGGATTTCCGGCGCAATCCCCGGGCCCGTGTCTTCCACCTGAATCAGCGCGGAGCCGTTCTCCAATGAGGCCGAAATGCGTACCTGGCCGCCCTCCGGCATGGCTTCGAGCGCGTTCCCGACCAAATTGACAAATGCCCGCTCCATGCGGCTGCGGTCGAGAGGCAGCTCGATTTCCGGCGGAACGGCGAGCGCGATCGCAACGCCTTGAGTCTCGGCGGCCGCCGCGAGCGAATCGCACGCGGCTGAGGCTACTTCGCGCAAGCGGCAGACCTCGGGCGCGCCGGTCTTGCCGCGCGAGACGTTGAGCAAGTCCTGCAACAACTCCTGAATGCGCCGCGACGCCCGGTAGATGTTCGCTGCCAGCCGCTTCATGTGGGCCGGCGGTAAATCGGCGTCCACCATCATTTCGGCGCCGCCGTAGATGGCGGCCAGCGGGTTGCGGAGATCGTGAACGATGGATCCGGAAAGACGCCCGATGGTGGAAATGCGCTCCTGCCGGATGAGGTCTTCGCGCGCCTGGCGAATGGATGCGCACATGGTGTTGAAAGTGCGCGCCAGGCGGCCCATTTCGTCCTCGCTCTTCACCTCCACCTCGATGGCGTAGTTATGCCGCGCCACTTCGGCGGCGGCGCGGTCGAGCTCTTTGACGGGCTGCACGATGCGGCGCGCCAGAAGGTAGGTCACTCCCAAGCCCGCCGACACTGCCAGAATCCACAGCACGACGATCTTCGAGTAGAGGCTGTCGATTTGGCGCTGGGAGCCGTCGAAGCCCCGCAGAATGCAGAGCGCGCCCACTTTCCGGCCGGCGATGTCGGTCAAGGGAGTTTCGAAGCGGGCGTATTTGGAAAGGCCGTCGCTCACCAGCTGGGATGCCTGGGTGGCGCCCAGGTTCCGCACCACCACCTTGGTGGCCCGGGGGTTTAGCGTGGAAGCTACCGGCGGCCCACCGGTTTGCAGGAACAGAAACTCGCTGCCGGTGGCTTCCTTGAGTTGCTGCGCCACAAGCGCGTCGATGCGATAGCCGGCGATCAGGACGTTGGCAAGGCGCTGCTCGCCGGTGCTGGAATCGACATATACCGGCGTTACGGAGATGTTATACAATTCCCCATCCTGCAGGAAGAAGCCCTTGGATTGCTTTGGGAATTTGGCCGAAGCGGCCTTGAAAATGTCTTTGTTCCGCGCCAGCGCCGGCGCCGTGTCGCCGCCCACGGACGTGACGTATTGGCCGAACGGGCTGAAGACCAGGAAAATCGCATTGACGTCGGAGACTTTGCGCCACAAGTCGCCGGCTGTGTCGGATATGGTGGCTTGATCGCCGGTTGAGAAGGCCGAGCGAACCTGGGGCAAATCGCTCAGCATGAGAGTGGTATTCGAAAGCATGTCGGCGCGGTAATTCCACAACGATTTGTAAGCGTGGAAGCTGTTGTGCACCTCCTGCTCGAGGCTGGCATACATGGTACGATTGATGGCGCTCAGCACAATATAGCCGGTGATGGCGAACAGAATGGTGACGGCCACCGACGTGGAAAGCAGGATCTTCCACAATAGCGAGAGTCTGGAAAATCGCCGGATCATTGCGTGTTCCCACCGTAAAGACCAGATGCCGGCGCATAAGGCTTGCCGTGCTTATCCAGATGCGGCGCCGGGGCGTAGCCGGTTTCCGAAATGGAGATCAGCGGCAGCGCCAGGCCGGCTTCGGGCACGGTGACGCGGCGCTCCAGAAACTTCAAATTGGCGGGCAACGCGCGCTCGTAAAAGATTCGCAACTGGTAATCGCCTGGCGGCACGTTGGGGATGCCGAACTTACCTTCTTCCGGCGTCACCACATAATACGGCGTGGGCACCACCGCGATAATCGCGCTCATGGTGGAGTGGATGTTACAGAATACGCGGACGATGCCCGCGTGCCTGAAGGTATGCGAGCGCGACGTGTGGGGCGCGTAAAGGCCGATATCGAAGGGCTCGCCGCTGAAGTTGGAGAACGCGTTGTGCCAGAACGGATCGTTATTCGGAAGATCCACCGTGCCGCCGACGGGAATGGCAACCACGTGCGGCAGGAAGTGCTTATCCTGCTGAACCACTTTGACGGTCTTAGGAGCGATGGCGGGGAGCGCGGAGCGGTCCACCTGTTCCAGCCAAAGCACCACGCCGGAATAATTCTTGTGCTTTTGCACCATGGGATCCAGGGAATTAGTGAGCTCCACCTGTCCGGAGACGGTGGCGGCCCTTAGATTCGCCGCGGCCAAGCTAAAACATATAAGCCAGCGCCAGGTCATAGTGATTCGTCAATCTTATCCCGTTCACCAGGTAGAGCGTGCGAAATTGCGAAATCTCCGGTCCGATTATCACGTTGGGCGCAATATGGTAAAAGAGATTCGCGCCGTACTCAACGTTGCGGCTCACATCGCCACCGTTCAAGACTGCGCTTTCATAATACTGAAGACCGCTGAAGAGATGTAAGTCCAGGCGGCGGGTTGTATGAACTGTAAACTGCGACCATCCACCGCGGCTGGCGATGGCGAGGGCGGTGTTACGGTAGACGGCATAGCCTTCGTTGATGGAGCCGGTTCCCAGATTGGCCACGTTCTGGCCGGTGAAAAAGACGCCGGTGAGGTCAACCCGCTTATCCGGTTTGAAAAGCCAGTCGAACGAAAGTACCTCGGAGGGGATGGAGAAGCCGCCCGCGTGGGTCTCGCTCGCGTGGAAGCCGGTGGCGATTTCGATGCGCCGGTCGTCGTCGAACTTGTGATAGAACTCATAGCGCCCTTCGATTCCCGGCCGGCCGGATGTCACGTCGACCGGAGTCGGCGAATAGTTATACGGCGACGCCTCGTGAGTCTCCACCACGCCGGTGACC
>JBEKNN010000036.1:0-43874 GCA_049522755.1 Bryobacteraceae bacterium
GTGGCGATCACCTTGTCGATGGCCGCGCGGTCCGCCGCTTCATCCGCCGCCCACGCGCCGGAGGCCATTAGAATCGATAAGAAAAATACCAGCCTCATGTGGTGATCATATCACCGCTGCCGCCGAAGACAGGCCAGGAGGCCTGTCCTACAAGCGCAGAGCTTTCATCGGGTCGATGCTGCCAGCCCGCAGCGCCGGGGCGAAGCCCGCAATCGCCGCCGCCGCAATCAGAATCGCCGCCGCGGAACCCAGAACCAGCGGGTCATAGCTCTTCACTCCGTAAAGCTGGTCCGCCAGAACCCTGCCGGCCGCTAATGCCGCGGGGATGCCGATGATCAGCCCCACGCCGATCTGCCGGAGCGCGCCGCCCACAATCATCCCGATCACCCGCGCGCGCGTGGCCCCCAGCGCGGTGCGGATGCCGATCTCGCCGGTCCGCTGCGCCACTGAATACGCCGTAACGCCGTACAAACCCACCGACGCCAGCAGCAGCGCCAGCACCCCGAACAGCTCACCCAGGCGCGCGATCAGCCGCTCGTGACCCAGCAGGTTTTCGATCTCGTCATCCATCGTAACTAAGTCGAGCAGAGTGAGATCGGGATCGATGCGGGCGAAGATACGCTGCATCTGGTTCGCCAGGTCCGGCGTGTTGCCGGCAACGTTCAATACGACGTCACGGATCAAGTTCGAGCGCGCCTTGCCTATCTCGGACCACTCGCTTTTGCTCATCTGCAGCAGCGGCAGAAAATACATCGGCGGCGTAGCGAGCCGCAGGCTGCGGAAGCGGACGTTCTCCACCATGCCCACGATTTGATAATCGGCCCGATGCTCCACGCCGCCCAGCCCGAAGCGCTTGCCCACCGGATTCTCACTGGGAAAGTACTTGTCTGCGAATGCCTGATTGACTATGGCAACGTGAGTCGCATCGGGCGTGTCGCGCTCATCGAAATTGCGCCCGCGCAGGATATGTGCGCCGAGAGTCTCGAAGAAGCCGGGACCAACGCGATCCCAGGATATCTGCGAAACCATGTGATCCGGCTGGCTTTCCAAAGTCACCCCGGAATTCCAGTTATTACCCGACATCGGGCTGTAAAGAGACAGGCCGACGTTGCGCACGCCGGGGATATCTTTGAGTTGCCGCTCCACATCGCGGTAGATAGCGGCGATCTTCTCGGGCGCATAGCTGCTGAAGCCGGCGTTCACTTTGGCCACCATGCGGCCCTGCGGCTGGAACCCGAAAAACTGGTTTTCCAGGTTGCCGAACGTCTCCACCATCAGGCCGGCAACGGCAAGAAGGACCAACGAAATCGCCGCTTGCAGCACCACCAGCGACCTTTGTGGCAGCGTGGAACGGCCGGCGGCCGAGCGCCCCGCGCCCCGCAGCGCAGCCGCCGGATCGGCGCGCGAAGCGGACCATGCGGGCGCAATTCCAAAGACCGCGCCCGTAATCACCGAGAGCAGGAACGCGAATCCCAATACCGGCAGCGATGGCGCGGTGTCGATGGGAACATAATTGGCGCCATGGAACGCGAGGCCGATCAGGAAGCGCGCCAATTCGGTGGCGACCAAAAGTCCGGATGCGCCGCCCACCACCGCCAACACCAGGCTTTCGGTGAGCGTTTGCCTCACCAGGCGCGCGCGCTGTGCGCCCAGCGCCACGCGGATGGACATCTGCCCGGCATTCGCCGTCCCGCGCGCAAGTTGCAGGTTCGCCAGATTGGCGCAAGCGATTAGCAGCACCAGGCCCGTAATCGTCATCAGGAGGCGTAAGTCATGCTCGTAGTGCTGCTTCATCAAGGCGACCCCGCCGCCGGCGGCAGCGACCGTGATGTGCTGCCGATCGAAATCGGGACGCGCCGCTAATTTGGTAGTCGGATCGTTAGCCAGCAGCCACTGCTTCAACTCAACATTGACGCGCGATTCAAGCTTCGCCGTCGACGCTGCCGGCTGGATGCGGCCAATGATGTAGAGCCAGTGCTGATCCGTGCGGCTAAGCAGGGAATTCCGCCCGTGAATGTACGGCTCGATGGCGAGCGGGAGCCAGAAGTCTGGGGGATTGGGACCCAGCGTGTCGCCGAAAAATCCAGGCGTTGCGATGCCGGCGATGGTCACCGGCGCCCCGTCCACAATGAAGGTCGATCCAATCACAGCGGGATCGCCGCCATAATGCTGCTCCCAGGCGCGATAGCTCATCACCGCGGCAGGCGCCGCGCCGGGTTGGTCGTCGGAGGGGGCAAGCAGGCGGCCGGCGAAGGGACGAAGTCCGAACATGGAAAAGTAATTGCCGGAGACAAACTGGTCCGTGAATGGCTGGGAGGCGCCGCCCTCGCGGCGGACGCCCACCCTGGACGGCCCGGCCTGGAATGCCGCCATCTGCTCGAACTCGGGCGTGTGGTCGCGCAAGTAGACATATAGAGGATACGCGTAGATGGAAAAATGGCTCTGCGTGCCGCCGTCCACGCAGCAGTTATCGTCGTCTCCCAGCCGGTAAAGCCGCTGTGGATCTGCCACCGGCAGCGACCGCAGCATTACCGCATTCACCAGCGTGAAAATGGCCGTATTGGCCCCAATGCCAAGCGCCAGCGTCAGCACGGCGGTCAGCGTGAATCCCTTACTTTGGGCGAGTTGCCGGAAAGCGAAGCGCAGGTCTTTGAAGACGCCGTCAAACATATCGGTACCTATCCCTGTAAAAGCCAGTACTCGACTTGCGGCCAAAGGTTACAGAACGCGCCAGATTAGCGAATCATTAAAGTGTACAACCCCGCCGCCGGACTCCGGGTTGATTATGATGACTTATGATGAACCTTCATCCACGCGCCACCCTACCAATCGCCTTCGCGATTACACTGCTCGCTCCGGCCGGGAGCTGGGCTCAATTTCGACATCCCCGCTATCTGCACGCCCGCACCGATCTTCGGCGAGCGCAGTTTCTAATGCGGGTTCCCGAAGAACCGAATGTGATGCGCGACATGCAAACGGCCTCCGACCTGGTGGAGCGCGCCATTCGCGAGCTCGATGCCGCCGCCATGTTCGACCGCAAAGATATCGACGATCATCCGTCCATCGATACCCACATGGGCCGCGGCAGCCGCTTCCGCGAGATTCTGCGCCTGCTGGGCAGCGCCCGCAAAGATATCTCGGAAGAGGAAGACAATCCGCGCGCGGCCCAGTGGCGCAATCGGGCGTTCGGCCTCATCGACCAGGCGATGGGTATGGTGCAGAAGGGCGGCTACGATAAGTTCCGCGACGAGACGGCGGGTATGCCGCCGCCAGTGACCCCGCCGCCGATGATGGCCCCGCCGCCGCGTCCCGCCCTGCATCCGCACTACCTGAGCGCCATTGCCGACATGCGTTACGCCCGCGCCTTGCTCTATCGGCCGGATTGGCGCGACATCATGCGCGACCAGAGGGCCGCCGTGGATGAAATCGACCATGCCATCGGGGAGGCCAAGCAGGCGGCCATCGACGACGGCAAGAACCCCGACGACCATCCGCCCATCGACCGCGGGCTCGGCTGGGAAGGCCGTTTCCGCAAGGCGATGGAACTGCTCGATTCCGCCAACCGCGATCTGTCCTTTGAGGAGGATAACCGCAACGCGTCGGCTTGGCGCGGCGCCGCCATGCGGCACGTGCAGGCTGCCAAAGACTTCGTGGCGAGAGCCATGCGCGCTTCGTGGTGGAGGTAAATAAGGCTTGCGCGACCGCTTCCTGCGGGCGCTGGTTCTTCTAGGCGCTGCCGTCTGGTTCATCACCGAGTTGCTGAGCGGCTTCGATGCCATACGGCGCGCGCCTCTGATTGTCTGTTGGATTCTGGCCGGCGCCGCGGCCGTCATTCTCGCCCGAAGGAGCCACGACAAACAGAGCCACGACCGTAAGGGAGTGGTTTCCCACAAACCGAAATTCGATTTCCTGATCGCCGCCTGCTGCGCCGGCTGCGCGGCGATTCTAATTCTCACTGCCGTTACCGCCGCCTTCAGCCCACCCAACAGCGCCGACGCCATGGCGTATCACATGCCGCGCGTGGTCTACTGGGCCGAACAGGCGAGCGTCCGCTTCTTCCCCACCCACTATCTGAACCAGATCATGCTGCAGCCTTTCGCGGAGTACGTCATGCTGCAGAGCTATGTGCTCACAGGCGGCGACCATTTCGTCAACTTCGGCCAATGGCTGGCTGCCGCCGCGAGCATAATCGCCGCTTCGTGCATCGCCCGCGAATGGGGCGCCCAGGCGCGCGGACAGGCCATCGCCGCGCTGTTTTGCGCCACCATTCCATCCGGCATCCTGGCCAGTTCCGGCGCGAAGAACGATTACGTGCTGGCAATGTGGCTCGCCGCGATGGTCTATTTCGCGCTGCGCTGGCGGAAGTCGGGCAGCATGGAAGACGCCGCGTTCCTCGGCTGCGCCCTGGGCCTGGCGCTGCTGACGAAAGCCACCGCCTACCTATTCGCGCCATGGCCCCTGATCGCGATCCTGTCGCCAAAGTGGGACAGACGCTTCCGTCTGTCAACCATGGCGACTACTCTCGCCGTAGCCCTTGCCTGCGCGCTAGCCATCAACGCCCCGCACTATCTCCGCAACTACGCCCTCACCGGCTCCGTCCTGGGTTCCGATTCCGCCTTTGGCGACCAACGCTTCCGCTGGCCCAACGAATCCTTTGGATGGAAACCCACCGTCTCCAACGCGCTCCGCAACGCCTCGGAGCAATTGGGCGCGCGCAGCGACGCCTGGAACCGCGGCGTCTACAACTTCGTGCTGGCATCGCACCGCCTGCTTGGCATAGACCCCAACGATCCGGCCACCACCTGGCGCTGGACCGTCTTCGCGCCGCCCAAGAATGCCAATCATGAGGCCGACGCCCCCAATCGCCTGCATCTCGCCCTTCTGCTCGCGATGGCCTGCGTGCTGGCGTGGCGCGCTATCCGCGGCCGCGACCGCGAGCGCGCCATTTACGCCCTTTCGCTCGCCCTGGGGTTCCTGGCCTTCTGCGCGTATCTGAAATGGCAGCCGTTCACGGCGCGCCTGTTTCTGCCATTGTTCGTATTGGGCGCCCCATTAGTTTCCACCATCCGGCCCCTGTGGCTTCAGGCCGCGCTGTGCATTCTGCTCCTCGACAGCGCCCGGCGCCCCACCCTGGAAAACTGGGTGCGCCCGCTCAAAGGCCCGCACAGCGTGCTGACCACGCCGCGCGACGTCCAATACTTTGCCGACATGACCCAATGGCGCGACGATTGGCCGGCATACCAGGCAACTGTCGCCGAGATCGAAAAATCCGGCTGCGGCGTGTCCGGCGCCGTAATCGGCGCCGTGATCGGCATCGACATCGCCAACTTTCAACTGGAATATCCGCTGCAGGCGCTGCTCCGCGAGCGGAATCCACGAATCCAGTTCGAACACACGGGCGTCGAAAACGCTTCCAGCCGTTACCGCCAGCCGGTGGATTCCGCGCCATGCGCCGTGGTGTGCCTTCACTGTATCGGCGACGAGCATCGTCTGAGTCTCTACCGTGATTTCCCCAGGCTCGTGCCCGAAGGCCGCTTCGCTGTTTTCGAACGCAAGAGCGAGGGTCAATAGCGCGAGAATGGTGGGGCAGGCGCTTTCGCCTGCCAACCGCGAAGACGCAACCTGGAAAGCCGGCGGCAGCCAGGATTGGCCACCGCCTCAAGCCGATCACCAGCCCGCGCGGTACGCGATGTATGTTTTCGCCGCCAGGCCCGCCATCAGAATCCACACCGCGTTCCGCATCAAACCGCCATCGAGGGTGAATGCCGCCAGCAGCGCCAGAAGCGCGTATGTCGTCAGGGCCGCGGTCAGGCGACGGTTGGCGCTCATCGCTTGGGCGTATTGTACGCAAAGTTGAACTGCACCGCGATATGGTCGGCCTTGAATGCACTCGGTAGCGGCGGAAATGGATTCGACATGCTAATGCCCGCCACCGCCGCCTTATCGAAGGAATCGATGCCGGACGAGTCGTTAATCACCAGCTTGATCACCTGGCCGTCGCGCCCGATCGAAAAGACGATCGAAACTTTCCCGCGCCGCCCCAGCCGCACCGCCTCGGGCATTACCGACTGCCAGTTGCGCTTCACAGTTTGCAGAATCAGGCGCAGATACGGCGCGAAATCCACTCCCTGGTTGTCGGTGAGCAGTTGCGGCAGTTGCAACGCCGAGGGGTCGCTCTCCGGCCCCTGCACCGGCGTCGGCAACCGCGGCGTTCCACCGCCCAGATTCCGCAGCGCGGCGCTTGGGGAGGCGTCCGGAATGGGTATCACGCGTTGATCCGGCGGCACCACCGGCGGTGGACCCTGGCTCAGGTTCTCCAACGGCGCCTTTGGGCTTTCCTGTGGCTGGAGCTTCGGCGGCGGAACCACCCCAAGCTCCGGCTCCTCGATCTTTGGCGCGCGCACCGCCGCGTCCACTTTCGGCGGCTCCGGAAGCGTCTGCGTGGGCTTCGGCGGAGGCGCCGGCGGAATTACCGCCTGGCGCACCGGCGCCGGTTTGGGACCGGCGGGCGTTGGGACTGGCGCCGGCGGATGCGGACGCGATTGAGGCTGCTGGACGCTGAATTCCTTGGTGGCTTTGGCCGTATTGGGGGCCTTCTGCGTGAGCTTGGTGAGTGGCTCAAAAATGGGCGTGATGTGCCGCACCGCTTCCGGTATCCGCTTCTCTTCGAAAAAGCTCTCCGGAAGCAGGAACAGGATAGTAATAGCGGCAGCGTGAACCACCACCGTCGCAATGGCCGCCCTGCGCCGCCGGTCCTCGTCGGCAGGGTTGTGCCACTGCGTGAGTAGATTAAGTTCGGGTTCAACCGGAGTTTGAACTACGGTTTCCATCCAGCTTCCAACGAATGCGAGACGGTTTCAGAGTGCTCCTTAATCTTATCAAGAATCGCGAGCGCCGCCCCTAAAGTTTGACGCGCGCGCGGGCCATTGCATTTCGGCGATTTTCTCGATCTTATGGCTTCCAGGAACGCCTCCAACTGTAATTTTAACGGTTCGGCCTTCGCCACCGCAGCCTGTTCGAAACCGATCTGCCGCTCCGCGCCTACGGAAAACACCGCCAGATCCTGCCGGCCATAGTCCAGGGAAAGATACTGTTTCGGCTGGAAAAGCCGCAGCTTACGGACCCGCTCCGTGGAGACGCGGCTGGCGGTCAGGTTGGCCACGCAGCCGTTAGGAAACTGCATCCTTACGTTGGCGATGTCCACTTTCTCCGACAGCACGTGCACCCCGGCCGCGCGGATTTCATCCGGCTCGGCCTTGGTGAGCGCCAGCACGATATCGACGTCGTGGATCATCAAATCGAGCACCACATCCACATCGAGGCTCCGCGGGCTGAAAACGTTCAAGCGATGGATCTCGAAGAACAGCGGCAGCGTGGCGCGGCGCTCCAGTTCGATCACGGCCGGGTTGAAGCGCTCCAGGTGGCCCACCTGCAGGATGCGGCCGTTGCGGTCGGCGGCGTCGATCAGCCGGGATGCCGCGGCTAGGTCGGGCGCGATGGGCTTTTCCACCAGCACATCGATGCCGGCCTCCATCAGCGCGGCGCCAATCTCTTCGTGCGCGGTGGTGGGCGCAGCCACAATCGCGGCTTCCGCCAAACCCGCCAATTCGCCGGCTCTGGTAACCGCCCGCGCGCCGTATTGCGCCGCGGCCTCTTGAGCGCGAGCCATATCCAGATCCACTACCGCCGTGAGTTCGGCCTGTTCCGATTCGTGAACCACGCGGCAGTGATTTCTGCCGAATGCGCCGGCCCCAACCACGGCCACTTTGGTCTTCGCCATGTTAAGCTTCCATCCCTATGATCGCGATCTTCGCCCGATCCGCCGCTTCCAGCATTGCCTCGCGGTCCAGCAGCAGGGTGCGCCCCGCCTCCACCGCCAGCGCCGTCGCGCCGGTTTCCTGCATCACCGGAATGGTGCTCAGACCTACTACGGGCACATCGAAGAGCATATGCTCGCGTCCGCGCGCCACTTTGACCAGCGAAAGCGGCCGGCCGTTGACCAGCCCCGCCGCGCGCCGCAGCATGGAGTCGGTACCCTCCATCGCCTCCACAGCGACGCAGGCGCGCTCGCAGATGGCCACGCTCTGGCCCACGTCGAACCCCGCCAGGGCGTTGGCGACGCGCCGGCCATATTCAATGTCCGCCACTTCGTCCTTACCCGGCTTGCGCTTCGTCAGCGGCCCCGCCGCCGCCAGCAGCGGCTTCAAAAGGAATGTCGATTCGCGCAGGTGAATGCCTTCGTCTTCAAGGATGCGGATGACGCCGCCGATCAGACCGCCGGTATTTTTCGAAGGCAGCGTCGCCAGCAGCTTCGCCAGCCGCCAATCGGGCCGGATAGACGAGAAGATTTTCGCATGCTTCACCTGCCCGCACATCACCACTTCGGTGATGCCTTCGCGCTTCAGAATGTCGATGAGCTTGCTCAGTTGGCCGAGCGAGATCCAGTGGCACCGCGGCGCCAGCGTTTCCACTTCTTTCGCAGCCTCTTCCTCGATGGCGATGGCGGTCACGTCGTGCCCCAGGCGGCGCGCGCTTTCGAGGGCCAGCAGCGGAAAGCGGCCATTCCCGGCAATCAGCCCGTAGCGCATAGCTGTCATTGGGGGTGCGTTGAAGATTGCGGAGCGGATATTGTGCCGAACTTCATGGAACCCTCATTATAGTTGGCCGTTGTCAGGCAGAATGAAATCCTGCGCCTGGAGTTTCTACATTTCGTGAGCGTTCAGGCAATGGCGCTTCTACGGGATGACGTTAGTTTCAAGTGGACGCCACCACCGGTCGCAAGCGGCGATCTGGGAAGCCTAAGACGCAACTCAATCCGTACCGTCGGCCATTTCTTCCAACTGTGCCCGCGGCCAGGCGTAGCAATACCCGTCCAAACACCGTATCCAGTTCGTAACCGTGGAACCCGGCGTGAGTCTGGAAGTGCTCGACTGGGGCGGATCGGGTAAGCCGATGCTGCTGCTGACCGGCTCGGGAAACGGCGCACGTGTTCGACGATTTCGCCGGGAAGTTGGCTGCCATCGCCCATGTTTACGGAATTACGCGGCGGGGATTCGGCGCATCGAGCCATCCCGAATCCTGGCGGATGATGTTCTTCACGTCTTAGACCCGCTCAAACTCGTTGCTCCCGTTCTGGTGGCCCATTCCATGGGAGGAAACGAGCTGACCGCGATAGCCTCGCAACACCCGCATCGCGTTAGCGGACTGGTCTACCTGGACGCGGGGGCCGATCCGAAGGATTTCCCCGCAAGTGATCCCACATACATGGCGCCGGCGGACAAACTACCACCCGCGAATCGACTGCCGCCGCCATCGGCATTTCCGGAATCCGAACGCCGCGCATCCACTGCCGGCTACCAGAGCGCGATCCACTCCGGCAGGATATGCCAAAAGACCCCGGGGAGCGCGCCATAGTCGAGGCGTTCGAAGCCGCCACCATGGTCTACATCAAACGATACGAGAAGAGCCTCCTGACCGCTGTGCCCGGCGCGCGTATCGTTGAATTGCCCGGAGCAAATCATTACATATTTTTGTCAAATGAGGCGGAGGTCATACATGAGATCACGCTCTTTATCGCAGGTTTGCCCTCCGGAAACTGACAAGCCAACCAAGATCCGCGATCCCGCCAGAGCCTCTAATCTGTCTTATCCGCGTTCATCGGCGTTTATCGGCGGCCACCTCTTCTGTCCCCGATTTCCCACCCCACCAAAAACCCGGTCACAGGACCTCCAACTTTATTTTTCGCCATTTTTCGGCCTTTTTACGCCACCTGTGCCCTTCCGCCCCCTGCAGCCCCAAAACCGCCTGCTAGCCTCAAATCGAGGATCGCTCCATGTCGACCACCACTACCAAACAACGCGAAGCCAGCCGCGCCAACTCCCAAAAATCTACCGGACCGCGCACAACCGCTGGAAAAGCCGCATCCCGCTTCAACGCTCTCAAGCACGGCATCTACGCCGTCCATCAGATCATGTTCGACGAAAAACCCGAGGATCTCGCCGAACTAGCCGCCGAATACCACGAACACCACCGCCCCGCCGATGCCGATCAGCGCTTCCTGGTCGATACGCTCGTCCACAACGAATGGCGCATCCGCCGCACGCGGCGCGTCGAAGCCAATCTCTGGTATCGTGCCTACGACGCCTTCGTCGTAAAAAATATCGATGTCACCCTGACCTGCACTTCCGGCGACGCCTTCGCCACCGATTCCTACACCTTCGAGCGCCTCCAGCGAATCGTCAATTCCTGCGAGCGCGTCTATCGCCGCGCCCTCAAAGAACTCCAGCGCCTCCAAACCGAAGTGGGGCAGGCGCTTCCGCCTGCCAACCCCGCTGCTGCCTCCACCCCACCCCCGCAACCCGAACAATCCAAACCCACTTCCACGCCGTCAGCTTCGTTCCGTCAAAATCCGCAAACCCCCGCTGCCGCCGCGCCATTTCCTCAGTCCGGCCCCGCCGCAAGCCCCTCCGGAACCCAACCGCCCGCCCTGGATCCAGACCGAAAGTGAAGCGCGCCGCAGTAAATCGCTTCTACTCGAAAACGTCGCAGCACGCGCGCCGGAAAAGTGTCCATCCGTTCTCAGATAAAATGGCAGCATGGCACTCAAGTTCACCACCTCTTATGTTGAAGATTCGGTGGCGCTGCTCCAGTACTACAAGACGCTTGCCGAACGCGCGATGGATCAGGTTACCGACGAGCAGCTTTACGCGACGCTCGATGGAGAGATGAATTCGATTGCGGTTGTAGTGAAGCACATGGCGGGTAATATGCGGTCTCGCTGGACCGATTTCCTGACGACCGATGGGGAGAAACCCAACCGCGATCGCGACGCGGAATTTGTGGAACCGCCGGCTACGCGCGAGGCATTGCTGCAAGTATGGGAGGACGGCTGGCGTCGTGTATTCGGGGCGCTCGAGCCGCTTTCGGATTCCGACCTGGGGCGTACCGTGACCATCCGCGGCGAGGCTCACTCGGTAATGCAGGCGATCAACCGGCAGATGGCGCACTACGCCAATCATGTGGGCCAGATCGTCCTGCTGGCGAAGCATTTCGCGCATGACCGGTGGCAATCGCTAAGCGTACCGCGCAGCCGGTCGACGGAGTTCAATCGGAAGGTCACGGCCGGGTAGCACTTTGTGGGGCAGCCAATCCTGGCTGAAGCCGGCTTTCAGCCGGCTTCTGGAGTTTCTACATTTCGGGAGCGATCGGGCCAATTGTGGGGCAGGCGCTTTCGCCTGCCGACCGCGCGCTCGACCAATGCCAGGCACGGGGATTGGCTGCCAGGCCGGCGCGTACCGGGTTGTAGTCCACATAGTGAAGTTCCGCTTCATCCCGCACACGATGGTCGAAGGATTCATCCCAGCCGGTTTTCAGCCGGCTCTCTTCATCTGCGCAACCATCGGTTTCCGCCGCAAGAGACGCTCCCCACGGAACTATCTGGGGCCCTTGGCCAGTGTTGATTGCCGCACGTTTTCTTCGCGCCTGGAAGCGGACACACGTTACCATGGGGGTTGAAACCAGCCTCCGATGCCGTGTCTTCTACTAATCCTGCCATCGCTGCCCGACCTCACCGTCACCGGGGCCATCGACATTCTGCTGGTTGCGTCCCTCATTTACCAGTGCCTCATGGTGGTGCGCGGCACGCGCGCCGGCCACATCCTGGCCGGCATTCTGGTGATGATGCTGCTCTACGGCGCCGCGCTCTGGGCGGGTCTGGAGGCGCTGCGCTCGGTGCTGTCGTTCATCGTTCCTTACCTTGGCATCGCCATCATCGTGCTGTTTCAATCCGAGATCCGGCGGACGCTGGCGCGCATCGGACGTAGACGCTGGTTCGGGCTGGCCAGAGGATTCCAGGCGCCCGAATCGGCCGGCGAGATTCTGTTCGCGGTGGAGCTGCTCGCCGAAAAAAGGATCGGCGCGCTGATTGTGATTGAGCGCGATATCGGGCTGCGAACGTTCGTCGAAAGCGGCGTGCGCCTGGACGCGCACATCTCCCGCGATCTGCTGCTTTCCATTTTTCAGCCGGGGCCGCCGCTGCACGATGGCGCGGTCATCGTACACAAAGACCGCATCGCCGCGGCCGCCTGCTTTCTGCCTCTGACCACCAATCCCGCGGTGTCGTTGCAGCTTGGCACGCGCCACCGCGCCGCCATCGGCATCACCGAAGAAGCCGATTGCCTCACGCTCGTGGTGTCCGAAGAGACCGGGCGCATCTCCGTGGCGGCCTTTGGCGAGTTGAACCAGGGTCTCACCATCCCGGAAGTCACGGAGCGCATCAACCGCCATTTCGGCGTGCAGCGCCCCACGCTCATGCACATCGACGAGTTTGCCGCCGATATCCCGCTGGCGCCCGAGCCTGTCACTCCCGGACGGGCATCCGAAAAGGCCGGCCAGCCATGATCGCGCCGATTTTGCGCGGCGCCAATTGGACCCTGCGGCTCATCTTCGAGAACATCGGCTGGAAGCTGCTATCGCTCGCCGCGGCCGCCACCATCTGGGCCATGGTGGCCACCGAGCCGGAGCTCTCTACCTTCGCCAGCGCGCCGGTGGAGTACAAGAATCTGCCCAACGATTTGGAGATCGGTTCCAACCCGCTCACTTCGGTCCTGCTCGAGCTGCGCGGACCTTCGGGCCAGTTGGGCGGGACCGGCGAGGCGAGCATTCACCCGCAAGTAATTCTCGATATGTCCGCGGCCGTGGCCGGCGAGCGCACCTTCATGGTGGGCGACGGCGCGGTCAAGCTGCCGCGGGGCGTGCGGTTGGTGCGGGCCGTGCCATCCCAGGTGAGCCTCGATTTTGAGCGGCACACCGAAGCCAGCGTACCCGTCACCATCCGCATCTCAGGCGAGGGCCACGATGGGTACTATGTGGCGAACCAGCGTGCGCAGCCGGACCGGCTGGGAATTGTGGGGCCGGCGAGCCATGTAGCGCGCGTGACGCAGGCCATCACCGATACCGTGGATGTTTCGCAAGTAGTAGGGACTTCGGAATTTCGCGTCAATGCCTTCTTGAACGACCCGTATGTGCGGTTTCAAGGCTCGCCGCAGGTGGAAGTGATCGTCACCATGAAAAAGAAATAGAACAGGGGACCAGTTTGGCAAAACAGTTATTCGGCACCGATGGCATTCGCGGCGTGGCGGGGGAGTATCCCCTCGACCGTGCGACCGTGTTCGCGTTCGGCGTGGCGTTGGGCGACGACGCTGCCAAGATGCAAGAGCGCCCGCAGATCCTGATCGGCGCCGATACCCGCGAGAGCGGTCCGTGGATCGCGGAGATGGTGGCGGGGGGGCTCGAAAGCCGCGGCGCGCGCGTGAATTATGCCGGCGTGATTACTACGCCCGGCGTAGCATACCTGACGCGCACCGGCCCTTACGCCGCGGGCGTGATGATTTCGGCCTCCCACAATCCTTACCGCGACAACGGCATCAAGGTGTTCAGCCATAGCGGATTCAAGCTGCCGGATGCGGAGGAGCACGAAATCGAGCAGGATATTCTGCGCCTGCGCGAAACCGGCGTTCAGCCGAAGGCCGCGAATCTGCAGACCGGCGATTCGCTGGCCCGGACCTACCTTGAGTTTCTGCTGTCCACGGTTTCGACGCGCTTCGACGGCATGCGCGTGGCGCTCGATTGCGGCAACGGCGCCGCCTATAAATTGGCGCCCGCGCTGTTCGCGCGCCTGGGCGCTGAAACCACCGTGCTCAACGACCGCCCCGACGGCCGCAACATCAATCTGGATTGCGGCGCGCTGCACGTCGAAGGGCTGCGCGACGCGGTGCTGGCGAACGGCGCCCATTTCGGCGCGGCCTTCGACGGCGATGCCGACCGCGCCATATTCGTTTCCAATACCGGCAAAATTGTGGATGGCGATGCCGTGCTGCTTACCACCGCGCGCGCCCTGCAAGCCCAGGGCCGGCTGCGCTCCAACATCGTGGTCTCCACCGTAATGTCGAACCTGGGTCTCGAAAAGGCGCTCGCGGCCGGCGGCATCCGCATGGTGCGCACCCCCGTCGGCGATAAGTACGTACTTGAGGAAATGGTGCGCCTGGACGCGGCGCTGGGCGGCGAGCAATCCGGCCACGTGATCTTCCGCGAATACTCCACCACCGGCGATGGCCTGCTGACCGCCTTGCGCCTCTTTGAAATTGCGCGCCTCGCAGGGGTGGGGCTTGACGAACTCACCGCGGACCTTTTCATTTATCCGCAGCGCCTCGTGAACGTGCGCGTGCGCGACAAGAAAGGCCTGCTGGAGATGCCGGCGATCGCGCTCGAAATCCAGCGCGTGGAAAACGCGTTCGCCGGTACCGGCCGCGTGCTGGTGCGGTTCTCAGGCACTGAGCCGCTGGCGCGCGTAATGGTGGAAGGTCCGGACCTGGAACAGGTGGAAAGCTTCAGCCTGAGCATCGCCGAAGCCATCCGCCGCGAAATGGGCGAACAGTAGGACAGGCCTCCTGGCCTGTCTTTTCCTATATGCGAAGCCGTCTCTTCTACTGCGACCACTACCCCATTCCATTGCCGCCCGGCCACAAGTTTCCCACCGAAAAGTACGCCCTGCTGCGCGGCCTGCTGGAAGCGGATGGCTTCTACCAGCTGGAAGCGGCGCCGCTCGTCGACCGTGAGACCATCGAGCTGGCGCACGACCCCGCTTATGTTCGCGGCTTCCTCGATGGATCTTTGGACGCGCGCATACTTCGCCGCATCGGCTTTCCCTGGTCGGAGTTTCTGGTGCTGCGGACGCTGGCTTCGGTGGGCGGCACATTGGCGGGCGCGCGCGATGCGCTGGGGTGCGGCATCGGGGGCAATTTGGCGGGCGGCACGCACCACGCGTTCCGCGGCGAAGGCGCGGGCTTCTGCGTGTTCAACGATCTGGCGGTGGCTATCCTGACGTTGCGCCGCGAAGGCCGAATCGCGCGGGCCGCGGTGATCGATCTCGACGTCCACCAGGGCGACGGCGTCGCCAGCATCTTCGAAGACGATCCGGATGTGTTGACGTTCTCGATGCATGCCGCGAACAACTTCCCGTTCCGCAAGCAGCGCAGCAAGCTCGATATCGGACTGGCGGATGGAACCGGCGACGCCGAGTATCTGGAGCAGCTTCGCGAGGCGCTTCCGGCGGTGGCCCGTTTCCGCCCCGACCTGGTGATGTACCAGTCCGGCGTGGACGTGCTGGCGGGCGATCGTCTGGGACGGCTGAGCCTGTCGCACGCCGGGTTGATTGCGCGCGATGAAATGGTTTTCCGATTTACGAAGGCCAGCGCAATCCCCGTGGCGATTACTCTAGGCGGCGGCTACGGCGATCCGATCTCGCGGACGGCTGAGGCCCACGCCAACACCTTTCGCACCGCGGCGGTGGTTTATGTGGGGTAGGCCCATGGCCTGCCCAGGGCCAGACCCTTGGTCGGCCCGGTCTTACCGCCTGGCGACCGCGGTCGCGCTGCTCGGCGCCACACTCGGCTGCCGCACGTCCACCGTCGCGCACGCTATAGACCCGGAAGCCGCCTCCTGCATTCCCGCGGATACGCTAGTGCTTGCAGGCGTGAACCTAGATCGGCTGCGCGCAGCGCCGCTCTACTCAAAGCTGCCGGCCGCGGCCACTGCGATAGCCGGTGCGTTCAGCGGCGCTTCCTCCGCGCTGCTGGCGTATGACGGCAAGGATCTGCTGGTGATCGCCCGGGGATCGTTCGCAAAAGCGCCGGACGGCGCCACGCTCGCCGCCCCTAACCTCGCGCTCTTCGGAGCCCCGCAACTGGTAGCGGCTGCGATGGCGCAGCGGCGCTCGCGGACCCCCGGCGCGCCCGCGCTGCTGGCGCGCGCCGAATCCATCGCGGCCGGACGGCAGGTCTGGATCGTGATACAGGGCGGCGTAGCGTTCCCGCTCAGCGGCAACGCTTCGAACCTCAATCAATTGCTGCACCACGCGGAATCCGCTACTGTAACTGCGAGCTTCGATTCCGGATTAGCGCTCGAACTAACAGCCATCGGAAACACCGCCGATGGCGCGCGCAACATCGAGGAGACCGTGCGCGCCGACATCACGCTGGCCGCAGCGGCCGAAGCGCGCCAGCCGGACTTGGCGAAGCTGCTGCGGTCGATCCGGATCGATCGGGACGACCGCAGTGTGCGGATCACGCTCTCGGCGAGTGAGGACGCCGCGGCGAAGCTGCTTGCCGCCCTATCACACTGACAGCCGACGTACCACACGTTGCCAACCACTTTGCCACAATTGGATGTTCGGCATCGATTGTAGGGCGGACCCCCTGGTCCGCGGCCGACCCCCCGGTCGGCCTCTTCACGCATCGCATGGGTCTGATTGGCTGGGCGAAAAGCGGGTCCAGGGGGACTAGCGCGGACCAGGTTACGCGGACCAGGTGTTCCGCCCCACAGTCACCCCAGCGAATCGAGATATTGGCGCGCGTAATTGATAGACTTCATCACGTTGTCGTCCTCGAGCTTCAATTGCGCTTCCGGAGTCATACCCGTAGTTCGCGGCAGCGGGCTCTTCGGCTTGTTCTGGTGTACAATCCCCAGCACCCGCGCCAGGTCGCGCCCCGGCAGCGGGCTGTACGAATCGTCAAACGTCACCCAATACTTATCCGTGAACACCGGAATCTTAAGTGGATCGCGCGTGATCATCTCCAGATCGAACGGCATATTCGGGTCCTTGTTTCGCAAAGACGCCACCATCCCCTTGATGTCGAGGAAGCCTTCGCCAAGCGGCACTTCCGACAGCAGGAATCCATCCTCGTAAGGCTCCACGGCCATGTCTTTGAGGTGACAGGCGAACGTATAAGGCAGCAGGTTGCGAAGCGTCTCCGCCGGGTCTTCGCAAAGCGACACGTTATTGCCGAAATCGAAGTGGACGCCAACCCACTCGCTGCCCACGCGCTTGAGCCACGCCGCTTGTTCCGCGGAACGCCAGCCCTTATGGTTCTCGAGTCCCAACCGCATCCGGTATTTGCGAAGCACCGGCTCGGCGAGGGCAATCGACTTCTGGTTTCGTTCGAAGCTCTGCTTGAAAGCGTCGAACGAGGCGAACTCCTCGTAGCGCCTGGCCGTCATCGCCGCATGCAGCGAGAAAGCGCCACAGTCCTTGGCCGCCTTCACTGAGGCGTCGAACGCGGCTACACCGGCCTCGTCGCGCGGGTAGCCCACGTCCAGGATCACGCGCATGTTGTAGCTGTCGATCTTCTGCCGGAGCGCCTTGATCGATTCCGGATCGGTGGCCGGCAGACGCGTCTCCACTACGCCAAAACCGAGGCTGTGACAATATTCGACGAAGTCGAAAGGCTTGGCGCCGCCGCGGCCGGCGCGAGTTCGTATGGGGAAACCTGCCGGCGCGCCGCCCATGTTGCGTAGCGGCGTCCCCGGCGGCTGCGCGAATCCGGGCTTCAACGATAACAAAGCCGACGCGGCGCCGACCGCTCTAAGTATCTGTCTCCTGGTCGTCATTTCATACTCCTTCCCAAATTCTGTACCATCAATTCGCGCTCTTCACAAGCTGGAACGCGAACAGAGTATCACCGGCGCCCGCCAGCACATACTCACTGCCGTTCAGCATATATGCCGATGGGCCGTTGCTCACCATCGCGCCCGTGTGAAAGTGCCATACTACCCGGCCCGTCGCCGCATCGAACGCGAGCAGGTTCCCGGAAGGATCGCCGGTAAACAGCAGCTTACTCGCCGTGGTCAACACGCCGGGAAACGCGTTGCCGAAGCCTCCGCTCGGGTAGTCATGTTTCCAAACAACGTTGCCGGTCTTGTAGTCCAGGGCTAGCAGAATGGGCTCCGAAAGACCGCCCCCACCGCCCCCGCCGTAGCCTTGCGGCTGCGGATCGTCGTCCGTCAGGTAAGTGACGCTGTATCCCTGTTTGGCATTCAGATAGAACAGTCCGGTTTCCGGATTGAAGCTTGGCGGAGCCCAGTTAGTCCCGCCGCCGCCGGGCGTATCGATCAGGGAGCCATCCACCTTGGGTTCCTTGGCCGGATCCGGAATCGGCTGGCCCTTGGCGTCGACGCCTTTCATCCAGTTCACGCCGATGTAACCCTTAGTTACCAGGCTCTCTCCGCTGGTTCGGTCGAGCACCGTGAAGATGCCGTTGCGGGCGGCCTGGGCCAGCATCTTACGCGGCTGCCCGTTGAATAACCCGTCGAATAACACCGGTGTCTCCACGTTGTCCCAATCGTGAGTGTCATGCGGCGACGGCTGATGGTACCAGACCAGTTTGCCGGTATCGGCATTCAACGCCACAATGGAAGCGGTGTAAAGGTTGGCGCCCTTCCGCCCCTGGCCGGCGAAGACCGGATTCGGATTGCCCGTTCCCCAGTAAATCAGATTCAGCGCCGGATCGTAAGTGCCCGTCAGCCATGTCATACCGCCGCCATGCTCCATAGCTTGCGGATTCGGCCACGTCTCGGAGCCAGGCTCGCCCTTGCGGGGCGTCGTGTTCCAGCGCCATTGCAAGTCCCCGGTTTCGGGGTCGTGGGCGTCGAGAAACCCGGGCATATCCATGGCATCGCCGCCCACGCCTACCATCACGTGATTCTTCACCACCAGCGGGCTCATCGTGCAGAAATACTGCATCTTCTCGTCGGCGATCTTCTTCCGCCATCGCTCCTTGCCATCCTTCGCGTTCAGCGAAATGAACCAGCAGTCCGGAGTCATGAAGTAGAGCCAGTCGCCGTACATTCCAAGGCCGCGGTTACCCACCAGATGCCCACCCTTGTCCTGCCAGCTATAGTGCCAGATCTCTTCGCCCGTGCGGGCGTCAATGGCCCAGGCATGATCGGGAATCGTAAAGTACACGATTCCGTTGACCATCAGTGGAGTCGATGAGATAGACGGATTGCCGACGCCGCGCTGCGGGCCCACATTGCCTATGCGGTAGAACCACGCCAGGGAAAGGCTGCCGATATTGGCGGCATTGATTTCAGTCAGCGGACTGAAGCGGCGGCCTGAATAGTCGCCGTTGTAAGTCGGCCAAACGTCGCCCGCAGGCTTCAGGAGCGCCTTCGGATCGAGAGACTGCCCTATCAACATCAAAGGGACCAAACTCAGAGCGAGCGCCAGGCGCAGTCGCTTTCCAATGCACCCGGCTCCGATCGGAGCCACGACCGTGAGGGAGTGATCTTCTGAAAGCTTCACTTGAGCCTCGTCAGATAGGCAGTAAGGTTGTGCATATCCGCATCGGTGTACTTTTCCAGTAACTGCCGGTGCCCCACCAGACGATCTTCCATCTGAATCTTGAGTCCTTCCCGCGGCCAAGAGCGATAGTTGCCTGCGCCGTCATATATCGAAACGTTGACATCGTCCTGGACCTTCAAAGTGCCTGTAATCGACTCACCCGACGGCAGCGTGACTGTCACCTTCTGCCCTCTTGCGCCGCCGCCTCCTCCGCCTCTGCCGCCAGGCCACACGAACCTGGTCTGCAACTGGTCCGGCTGGTATCTGCTTCCAATGTGAGCGAGATCGCCGGTCACTGAGTGGCAGGTATTGCAGCCTCCGGCGCCATTGAAGTAAGCCTCCCCGGCTTGGGCGTCGCCGGTGACCACATTGAGTCGCTTATATGTACCGCGGTTGGCGACCAGTTCCACCTGCAGGTGCAGGTACTGCGCAATATCGTAAAGCTGGCCCTCTGCGAAGTTGGGAAACGCGGGCATGCCTTGCTCGGGGCGGCCCTTGGCGACGAATGGTCCAATCAGTTCGCCCTTTTCGTCATGCAGCACCAACGCGGAGCGGACCAGGTTTGGCCCGCCCGCGCCCCTGGCCTTCTCGCCGTGACAGAAGCCGCAATTGGGAGCGTACAACTTCTCGCCGCGGCTCGCAGCAGCCGCATCGGGAGCCGGGCCGAGGCCCAGGAACTCTCGGGTGTTGCCGCCGCCCCGGCCGCCTCTGCCACCCGGCGGAATGTCGTCTTGGGCGCTTATCGGCAACGCTGCCGCCAGAAGCAGGGCGCATACATGGAACCGCGTTTGGAGATACATGATTCTTCGCCGGGCCTTTAATAGTTTACTCTCTCTGCGGGGACAAATCGCGTCGCCATTCACGTGGAGCGGAGATCGACGTTCGTCGGTGTGCTTAGCCACGATTGTCTGCCCCACTTGCGCCTCCCAAAAAAATGCGCACCTTTGCCGTACTTCCGTCGTATTCCTTCATATGGCAATCCCTGGCAACCAGATCAAGCATATTATGCGGCGTCTGCGCCGCTCGCCGATGTTCACCGCTATCACGCTGGTGACGCTCGCCATTGGAATCGGCGCGAACACCGCGGTTTTCAGCGTGATTGAGGGCGTGTTGCTCAAGCCCTTGCCCTACGCCGCGCCCGATGAGTTGGTGGGAGTATGGCTCACCGCGCCGGGCATCGGCATTAAAGACGTAAACATGTCGCCCTCCAGCTATTTCATCTTTCGCGAAGAGAGCCGCGTCTTTCAGGACATCGGACTCTATAGCAGGGACAGCGACAGCGTTACCGGTCTGGCCGAGCCCGAACAGGTTCCCACTCTCAACGTCACGGATGGCGTGCTGCCTTTGCTGGGTGTGCAGCCTATCCTCGGCCGCTGGTTTACGCGCAAGGACGATTCGCCCGGCAGCCCGGAGACTATCATGCTGTCTTACGGCTATTGGCAGCGAAAATTCGCGAGTGATCGGTCGGTAATCGGCCGGCGAATCGATGTCAACGGCAGGCCGCGAGAAGTGATCGGCGTATTGCCTTCCACCTTCCGCTTCCTGGATACAAAGCCCGCATTGCTGCTACCCTTCCGGTTCGACCGCGGGAAACTCTTCCTCGGAAACTTCAGCTATGAGGGCATTGCCCGGCTTAAGCCCGGTGTGACATTGGCGCAAGCCAATGCGGATGTGGCGCGGATGCTTCCAATAATGTACGCGAAGTTTGCGGCGCCGCGCGGGCTTGACCTCAAACTGTTCCTGGACGCGCACATCGCCCCCAACCTGCGGCCTCTGAAGCAGGACGTGACCGGCGATATTGGCAATGTGTTGTGGGTGCTGATGGGGACCATCGGCATCGTCCTGCTGATTGCGTGCGCCAATGTCGCCAATCTGCTGCTGGTCAGGGCCGAGGGACGCCACCAGGAACTCGCCATTCGCACCGCGCTAGGGGCCGACCGGCGCCGCATCGCGGCCGATCTGTTGTTCGAAAGCGTTAGCCTCGGTATGGTTGGCGGGGCTCTTGGGCTAGGCGTCGCGTACGGAGCATTGAGCCTGCTGGTGGCGATGGGCCCGGCGAGTTTGCCGCGTCTCGATGAGATCTCCATCGACCCGTGGGTGCTGTTGTTTGCGCTGGCTGTCTCGGCGATTGCCGGCGTGTTGTTCGGGCTGATACCAGTCTTCAAATATGCCGGGCCGGGGACGGGCGTCGCGCTGCGGCAGGGTGGACGCACGCTCAGCCAGAGCCGCGAACGCCATCGCGCGCGGAGCACGCTGGTGGTGGTGCAAGTGGCGCTGGCGATGGTGCTGCTGATCGGTTCGGGCTTGATGATCCGTACCTTCGAAGCCTTGCGCCGGGTGCAGCCGGGATTCACGCGACCGCAGGAAATACAGACGCTGCACCTCTTCATCCCGGCCGCTCAAGTGAAAGAAGCTGAGCAGGTAGTACGGATGCAGCAAGAGATTCTTCGGAAGATTGCGGAGATTCCAGGCGTCCAATCGTCTGCATTTGCCACTTCGATCACTATGGACGGAAACAGCGGCGGCGACCCGATATTCCCCGAAGACCGGCCGTATGCCGAGGGTAAATTACCTCCCATCCGGCGATTCAAGTTCGCTTCCCCGGGTTTTCTGCGCACTGTTGGCAATCCGCTGCTGGCTGGGCGCGATTTCACCTGGACCGATCTCTACGAAAAAGCTCCGGTCGCGATTGTGACGGAGAACCTGGCGCGCGAGTATTGGCGCGAACCCTCGGCCGCGCTGGGCAAGCGAATCCGCAACGGCACGAGCGGCCCCTGGCGCGAGATTATCGGCGTGGCCGGCGATGAGCGGGACGAGGGGGTGAATCAAAAAGCGCCAACGACTGTATATTGGCCCGCCTTGGGAAAAGATCTGTGGGGCGACGGCGTCAACGCGCAGCGATCGGTGGCCTTCGCGATCCGCAGCGGCCGCACCGGCTCGGAGACTTTCTTGAAGGAGATCCAGCAAGCGATCTGGTCGGTCAATCCGAACCTGCCGCTGTTCGATGTGCGCACGCTGGACGAGATTTATACCAAGTCGATCGCGCGGACCTCGTTCACGCTGGTGATGCTGGCGATAGCTGGGGGCATGGCATTGCTGCTCGGAGTGGTCGGCATCTATGGAGTGATCTCATACTCGGTATCGCAGCGAACGCGCGAAATCGGCATCCGCATGGCGCTGGGCGCACGCGAGCGGGAACTGACCGGGATGTTCGTTCGCCACGGTTTGCTTCTGGCTATGATCGGGCTTGCGTGCGGATTCGCAGGGGCGGTAGCAGCTACACGGTTGATGTCGTCACTGCTGTTCGAAATCAAGCCTGTCGATCCGCTTACTTATGGAGCCGTGGCGATCGGGCTCGCGGCGGCAGCGGCGCTGGCGAGTTACTTGCCGTCGCGTCGGGCGGCGTCGGTGGAACCGGTGGAGGCGCTGCGAGCCGAGTAAGTGGTCAGGCCGGCTAACGCTTCACTTCACGGGAGTCGCCGTTGCGCCGTAAACGACGCGCGCGTCTCGCATGGCTGTCACTTCGCCGGCACAGAAGCAGCAAAGATCGCGTTGTGCCCGCCGGGCTCAATCACGCCGATCTCGCGCATCCCGTAAAACGTGGTGCGCTCCGCCAGCGCGACCGGGTATCCTTCGAGGCGCTTGAGCACGTCCGCAAAATCCGCGACCTCAATGAATAGCCAGGCGCGGCTCGCCGACCCGTCCGGCACGAAAACGGGCGCATCCTTGCGCGCGCTCGCGATGGTTTGCAGCATCAACTCGGCGCCGTCGCGCACCAGGATGACAAAGCCCAGGCGGTCGCCTTCCGGCACGTCCACAGTCTTTTCGAAGCCCATGCGTTCCACCCAAAAGGGCAGCGACTTTTCGATTTCATCGACCAGCAATACAGCAGTGATTTTCATGCCCGATTCTCGCCCGCCCCCACGTTTCCGGTATTGGAAAAAACGGCCATCGGGGTCCGCCCCGTGAACTCGCGAAAGTCGCGGATCAGGTGCGCCTGATCGAAGTACCCGCTCTCCGCGGCGATGGCGGCCCAACTCAACTTGCGGCTTGCCGCCAGTGCGAACGAACGCCGAAAGCGCAGCACGCGGCACAGGAACTTTGGAGTAAGTCCGCTCTCTTCGAGACAGCGCCGCCGGAATTGACGCGCGCTCATGCCGGCCTGTGCGGCCGCCCAATCGAGATCGAGGACGCCGTGCGCCGCCGTTATGGCTTGCATGGCGCGGCCAATCGCGCCGGTCGCATCGCCGCGGGCATCGTCGGTCGCCGGCAGCGCGCTCAGCAGCAGCCGCGCTCGCTCTTCGGCCGACGCCGAGCCGCTCAAACGGCTCTCCAGCTCGCGCGCGCGGCGTCCCCAGAGCTGCTCCAAAGGCGGCAACCGCCCGGTCAATTCGACCGGCGGCGCTTGCAGGAACTGGCGCGCCAGTCCGGGGCGGAACCTCACGCCGGTCACCGCTATCCCGGCGGACATCCGGAACCGCTGCTCCACCTGCATGGCTCCCACTGCGCGCAGTCCGAGTTCCGGGGAATACACAATGTCGAGGCAGCCATCGGGACGCACGGCGTGGACTATTGCAAGATGTTCCGCGTCCGGGGATTCGAAGGTCCAGCAGCACTCCACCCAGCGGGAAAGCGCCGCGCCCGGGCTGTGCTCACGGTACACGCTGGAAATGCTCCGGAGGAATCGGCAAAGTCAAACCGTCCGCTACGATTTTACCTGCGCCCGCAATATCGGCCCAAGTAGATATTTTACATAACGGAAGACGGAAATGCGTTCCGATTGATGGACGCTATCGGCAAATCCCCAGCTTGCGGCCGATGCGAAACCACCAACTGCTTCCAAGCCGCTTCAGTTCAAGGTGAGCATCGCGCCAGTGTTCGACTATGTCCCGTGCGGCGTCCACACTTAGACCGAAAGTTCCACGCCGGGCAGCGATGGGGAGCGACCAAGCTTCCGCGCGCACGATGCCGAACTGAGGATAATCGTCGCTATAGATGCGGAATTCCTGAAATCCGGCGGCTCTCAGCGCCGCACGTAGGCCGCTTTCGGAGAACTCCCGGAATTCGGGCGCGGGCCCGGCACAGCCAACGTGAAAGATCACTTCGTCGGTGACATCCAGCCTGCCTTCGGGGGAACGATTCACAAGCACCGTGCGGCCCCCCACCTGTGCAAGCCCAAACTGGTGGATGCTGGGGAAGTGCTCCCTGGTCCGGGCGCCAAGTGAATAGGGTACGGAGAGCACCAGCACGCCGTTGGGCTTGAGTAGCTTGAGCGCGCACTCGAAAGCATGCTCGACGGGTGGCGGGACATGCTCGAAGATCTCACTCGCCAGCAGAAAATCGTACCTGCCGAGATCGCCGGCCGGAGGGTTCAGCAGATCCAGGCGCGGCTCGCGGTCGTAGAACGTGTTACGGTAATCCAACTTTTCGCGGAGGCGCTCAGAGTATGCGGCGCCGTCGCTCAAGCCCAGGCCGCACAGGCTACGCACGCGTGGAAAATCCGGCAGCGCGAGGCTCACGCCCAGCAGTTCGTTGGACAAGGCATGAAGCAGACTCCGCACGCGCACACTCGACCCGCAGGCTTCGCAACTTGGCGCCTCGCGCTCGAAGGCCTCTTCGGGAAGTCTATTCCGCGCGCAGCATACGTTGCAGATAAAGTGTCGCTCCCGGTCCGGAGATGCGTGCATCCTTGCTCCCGCCGTCATTTCAAAGCCCATGCTCCGCCCAGAAAGGCAGCGCCCTCCGAATTTCGTCGTCAAGCAACATGCTCACTTTTGCTTGGAATACTCCGGAGGAATCAGCAGCGTCAAGGCATCCGGTACAATCCGCACCTGCGCCGGCAAATGTCCCGCGATTTCGCCATCGATCTGCGTGTACACCATCACGTTGTCGGGGCCGGAGAGAGACGCCGCCGCGGTACGCAGCACCGTGACGCCCTTCATTCCACCCAACCGGTTCAACATGAGCCCAAGCAGGTATTTGACATAGCGGAAGCTCGATCGGCCTTCGAACAGCACCATCTCAAACTCGTCGTCGAAGAGCGTCACATGCTGGGCGATGGCGAAATCGCCGCCGTAATTCCGCACCTTGCTCAGCAGCGCAAACGAGCAGCGCCGCGTCACGCCGTTGGCTTCCACATTGAACTCGGGCAGGTCGCGCCCCAGCACTCGCCAGCCGGCCAACCAATATGCCACCTTACCGGCGCGCGCTTTGAGTGGAGCGCTCACGTTATAAGCGACGTGCGCATCCAGGCCCGCGCCCGCCATGAGCAGGAAGTAGCGGGAAACGCCGCCGCTCCCGCAACTCACGTAGCCCACGGAAATACGGTGCGGGCGGCACTCCTCCAGCTTCTCGGCGGCGCGTTCCAGATTGCCGCCCAATTCCATTTCCATGGCCAGCACGTTAGCGGTCCCGGCGGGCAGTATCCCCAATGGAACATGGGAATGAACCATGCCCTCCGCCACTTCGTTGATGGTGCCGTCGCCGCCGGCTGCAATCATAAGATCGGCGCCGCGCTCGATATGCTCGCGCGCCATGGCGCCCGCGGTTTTCGGCCCCGTGGTGGGCACCACTGTCACCGTATGGCCATTTTTGGTGAGGATCTCAACCGCCCGCGTGAGCGCAGCCCGGCCTTTCCGCCCCAGTTTACCCGCGCGCGGATTGTAGATGAGGACGGTATTCCTGTAGGCTGTAATGTGTTTTCTCCACCTTCACTCGTTAGATTATAGATGAGAGACGCATGAAAGATCCCACGCGTGAGATAGAACGGCTTCGCGAAGAGCTGCGCCGCCACGAACACCTCTACTATGTCCTCGACCAGCCCGCGATCTCCGACGCCGAATACGACGCGCTGATGCGGCGGCTGCAGGAACTGGAGGCCGCGCATCCCGAGCTCGCTTCGCCCGATTCACCCACGCAGCGCGTCGGCGGGAAACCGCGCGAGGGGTTCGTCAAGGTGCGCCACAGCTCGCCCATGCTCAGCCTGGACAACGCGCTCACCGACGCCGAGCTGCGCGAGTTCGACCGGCGCGTGCGCGACCTGCTGCGCGGCGAAGAGTACCGCTATGTCACCGAGCTGAAGATGGATGGGCTCTCCATGGCCGCGCACTACCGCGATGGCGGCTTCCGGCAAGCCATCACGCGCGGCGATGGAACCACCGGCGAAGACGTCACCGAAAACGCGCGCACCATCCGCTCCCTGCCCCTGCATGTCAAAACGAAATTGCCCGCATTCGAAGTACGCGGCGAAACGGTCCTGAACCGCCGCGCTTTTGAACGGCTCAACGCCGAGCGCGACGAGAAGGGGCTGGCGCGCTTCGCCAACCCGCGCAACGCCGCAGCCGGATCGCTGCGCATGCTGGAGCCGCAGGTCACTGCCTCGCGCCGTCTGGATTATTACACCTACTTCCTCTTTGCCGATGGTCAGCCCGTGTACGACAGCCACTGGGCATCGCTCGACGAGCTGGCGCGCATGGGCTTCAAGGTGAATCCCGAGCGCAAGGTGTGCGCGAATATCGACGAGGTGCTGGCTTTCTGCGAGCACTGGGGCGCGCGCCGCGAAGAGTTGCCGTACGAGATCGACGGCGTGGTGGTGAAGGTGGATTCCATCCCGCAGCAGCGTACGCTGGGCTTCACCGCCAAGGCGCCGCGCTGGGCCATCGCGTACAAGTACGCGGCGCGGCAGGCGGTCACCACGGTGGAATCGATCGGGGTAAACGTGGGCCGCACCGGCGCGCTCACGCCGGTGGCGCATCTCAAGCCCGTCGAGGTGAGCGGCGTCACCGTGTCGCGCGCCACGCTGCACAACGAAGACGAAATCGAACGGCTGGGTCTGCAGGCCGGCGACGACGTGGTGATTGAGCGCTCCGGCGACGTGATTCCCAAAGTGGTCCGGGTGGAAAAACATGGCGCGCACCGCACGCCGTTTCACATGCCGGCGGCGTGCCCCATCTGCGGCGGACACGTGGTGCGCGAGGAAGGCGAAGCGGCCAGGCGCTGCATCAACGTCAATTGTCCCGCCCGGCTGAAGGAATCGATTCTGCATTTCGCTTCCCGCCATGTAATGAATATCGATGGCATGGGCGACGCGCTAGTGGATCAACTGGTGGACCGCGGCATGGTGAAGAGCGTCGCCGATCTATACGGTCTGACCTTGGAGCAGCTGGTTTCGCTGGAACGCATGGGCGAGAAATCGGCCGGCAACGTCGTGCGCAATATCGAAGACTCGAAGCAGCGTCCGCTGCCGCGCGTGCTGAACGCGCTGGGCATCCGCTTCGTCGGCGAGCGCACGGCGGTCTTCCTCGCCGAGTATTTCGGCAGCATGGAGGCGATTGAGTCGGCCACTTTGGAGCAATTGCAGCAGGCCGAAGAAGTAGGTCCAAAGGTAGCCGAAAGCATCTTCCAGTTTTTCCGCGAGCCGCGCAACCGCGAGTTAGTGGACCGGCTGCGCGCCGCGGGTTTGCAATTCACTCACGCCACCACCCGTCCGAAAGCGGGGCCGCTGGCGGGATACACGCTGGTGCTCACCGGAACACTGCCGACTCTCAGCCGCGACGAAGCCAAGCAGCTTATCGAGAGCGCCGGCGGCAAAGTCAGCAGCGCCGTGAGCAAGAAAACCAGTTACGTGGTGGCGGGTGAGGACGCCGGATCGAAGTTAGTCAAGGCGCAGGAGCTGGGAGTCAAGATTCTAAGTGAAGAGCAACTGCTTGGTATGATTTCTGGGTAGGGTATGCTTCAGCTTGCCCTGACAATAATGTTATTAACAACTGCGCCCGGCAAGCTAAAGCATACCCTACCTTTATGACTCTCCCGCCGTTTCTTCCGGATGAGTGGCTGGAGTTACGTTGACCGTGGGTCGAGCTTACAAGTCGTCTTCGTCCGTGTCGGGATAAGGATCGGCGCATGACGAATCCAGGTAATTGGGGTCCCGCAGGCGATAACCGACCCAGGGTTCCGTCATAATGTACTCGGGCTGGCCGGGATCGTTCTCTATCTTCTTGCGCAGTGTTCTGACGTAGGAGCGCAGATAGTCCGGCTCGTTACCATACTCGGGGCCCCAAACGGCCCGCAACAGTTTCGCGTGAGTGACCGGGACATCTTTGTGTTGCATCAGGAAAGCGAGCAGGTCGAATTCTTTGGGAGTGAGATGAATTTCTCTGCCGGCCTTCCGCAAAACCCGATGTTCCATCTCCAACTCTAACTGGCCGGCTCGAAGCACCGGCGTCTGCAAGGCGGCGGCGCCGGTCCGGCGTAAAACGGCGCCCATGCGCGCGATCAGCTCGCGGAGCCGGAATGGCTTTGTGATGTAGTCGTCCGCTCCGGCGCCAAGCGCCTGTACCTTGTCGTCCTCGGCATCGCGCACCGTGAGCATGACGATTCCCGACCGCGGAGCGAGGGAACGAAGATGCTTGCACGCCTCCACTCCGCCTACTTCAGGCATATTGATATCCAGCAGGACGATATCCACGGGCCGCTCGCGAACATGGTCGAGCGCCTCTTCCGCGTTCCGCGCGAGGTCCACCGAATACCCGCTGGATTTCAGGGACGCTGCCAACCCCATGCGGAATGCAGGGTCGTCGTCGACAATCAGAATGCTAATGACTGGC
Source organism: Bryobacteraceae bacterium (assembly GCA_049522755.1). Classification (GTDB taxonomy): domain Bacteria; phylum Acidobacteriota; class Terriglobia; order Bryobacterales; family Bryobacteraceae; genus PALSA-243. Next base: position 28,783 of record JBEKNN010000036.1, read on the forward strand.
GGGGAAATTGTGACCTCCATCGTTAACCATTGGCAGCTTGAGAGAAAAAACCACGCCCTTGCCTGGAACATCGTTAATCAGACTGAGACTGCCTCCGTGAGCGGCGGCGATTTTTCGAGCAACGTACAACCCCAGCCCGGTGCCGGAAACCAGATTTCGTACTCGCGCGCCACGATAAAACCTCTCGAAGATCCGTATCTCTTCATCGGGCGCGATGGAAGTTCCCGCGTTTTTCACGCTCGTGGTTACAAAACCGTCCTCCGCCTGAACGCTGACTGCAATCGCGCTGGCCGGCAGCGAATATTTGAAAGCGTTGTCCAGAAGTTGAGTCAGCGCCAGGTCCAGGAGTTGTGGGTCCGCCGGCGTCTCGACGGAAGCGCAGTAGGCGGTTGTCACGGTGCGGTGTTCGCGGGAATGATGCATGTATCGATGAACTACGCGCTCGACGAACGGGACGATGTCCAGGGATCTCAGGTGCGGCTTCAGCTCTTCCTGTTCGACCCGCGCGGTACGAAGCAGCCGGGTAGTGAGGCGGCTCAGCCTCAGGATTTCGGTTTCGATCATGCCGGCCATCTCCCGATGCTCCGGTTCCAAACTTCGCGCCTCCCGAATCCCCCCGATTACTGCCAGTATGGTCGCTAGCGGCGTCTTGAACTCATGCGCCAGCGCATCCAGGATTGCTGTGCGGAAGGCCTCCGCTTGCGCCGCGGCGGATTCGTGGCTCGCGCGCCGAAAGGTATCGGCGCGGTCGAGTGCCGCGGCAGCCAGCACGGCAAACGCCGGTGAAATCGTCTTCGGACCGGGCAGGCCTTCGAATCCGATGGCTCCGGTCATCGCGCTGCCTATGCGGAGACAGCGAACAGACAGCCCGCATGCCAAGTCGTCAGTATCCTTGCCAAAGATGTACGCCTGGCGGGTCCGCTCCGCAAGGTCGTGCCGCGAGGTTCCGTCCGTGCCGATTTCGGATGTGCTCGCATCGAATAGACAGACCGCTGCCGCGCCCATTACCTCACGAAACACTTTCAGAGCCGCGATGCCGCCAACCTGATCGGGCGTCAGCAGCAGCAGCTGCCTGGCCACTTCATACAATTGCTCCACCTCCATGCTGTGACGCTCCGCTCGTTGAGCCTCGACGCCCACTCTGGACACCAGCCGGGTAACAACCAGTGCGATTGCCAGAAAAACAAATAACGCCAGGATATTGAATGGATCCGAGATCTGAAACGACAGTATCGGCGGCAGAAAAAAGAAATCCAAACAACCCGCGGCGGCCACAGCGATTATCGCCGACGCAAGGAAGCCTCCGGCCAGCGACTGCAAAACGATGACCAGTAAGTAGAGCAGCACCACCGTTGCGGCGTTGAAATGCAGCTGATAACTGCCAAACGTCAGCGCCGCGATCGCCAGGCTGCTGGCTGCGGCCGATTGGTATTGCCCCGAAAACCGCCTTGTAAATCCCAGGCGCATGGTCCGCAGACCTTATTGTCGCCGAAAAACGCTTAGGGGCCGGGCATGCCTGGCCCCCTGTCTCCATTCGAAATGACTCGCTATCAAAAGTCGAGCCGCAGCGCCAATTGTCCCGTCCGGTTTCCGCCATACTCCGCGGTTTGGGCGGACTGCAGGACGCCAAACGTGCTCGGGTTGCTCACGTTGGTTGCCGGCGGCGCAAAGTTCGTATGGTTGAGCGCGTTGGTGAAAGTCGCTTCAAAGCGCAACCGCAGCCCTTCGCGGATCTGCATCGACTTGGATAATCCGCCATTGACGGCGATGGTGCCGGGAGCTTCCAGAATTCCCACGCCGGCACTGCCAATCCGCGCCGCGCCTACGGGCGTCGGGGCGAACGCATTGATGTTGTAATAGTTGCCCTCCGTCCGCTGCCCCGGAACCGGGTTGCCTACCAGATCGGGACGAATCACGGAACCATCGCCCGAGGGGTCGGTATTGGTTTGATCGGTGGTCACGCTGATGGTCGGCGTCAAGTATGGACCTGTTTCCAAAATCGTTACCGTATTCAGGTTCCAACCACCCAAAAAGCCATTCAATAGACCGGAAGAGTTTAACCAGCGCCGGCCTTTGCCAAACGGCAGCTCGTAAGTGCCGGTCAATACGAAGCGCTGACGGCGGGCGCCGGCCACGTTACCGCGGTCCAACCCGAAAGCGTAGCGGTCCACCACGGCGAGTCCGTAGTTAGTCTCTCCGCCATAACCGGTCGGTGCGTCGCCTTGGGCGTCGCTTATGTCATGAGTCCAAGAGTAGTCTGCCTGGAACGACAAACCATTGGCCATGCGGTGGCTGGCTTCCAGTTGCATCGACTGATAGTTCTGGAAACCGAGGTTTTCAGTCGAGTAAATAACGCCCCAATTCTGGAATGGCGCGCGCGGGTCCACAAACGGGCTCGGGACATACGGAAGAGCGCTCGGCGCAATCTGGTTCAGGTTCTCGGTCACATTGAGCCGGTAGGAATTCATGCCTAGGTAACTCGCGCGCACAGCCGTCGCCGGAGTAAGCTGCCGTTCCACCGTGACATTCCACTGGGCCGATTGCGGATCCCGGTAGTATGGATCGGTAGCCTGTTCCAACTCTCCTCCACCCAGTTGGTTCAACTGGCTGGCGGCGATGGTGTTGGGAAACTGGATCAGCGGCAGCCCGTTGGGCCCGATCGCGTTCTGAAACGTGTGGACCGAAGCTTGCGGATTGCTTTCGTTATTGTTCTGGAGTTGTCCCAGATTGGTTACCGTGAAGATTCCGAAGCCCGCCCGGACGACCGTCTTATTGTTGTTGAACGGGCGGTAAGCGATGCCGACACGGGGATCGTAGTCGCCCTTGTAAAGCTGGCGGAGACCGGCAGGCAAGCCCTCCTGACTATTCAGAACCACATTCGTGCAAGGCAGGGACATATTGCGGCTGGGAAGACTGCACGCGTTAAACGATTGGAGAAACGCCTGCGCCGGCCCAAGTCCGTTTGCCAAGGTGCTATTGATCAGAATCGAATTGGTCGCCGGGTTGAAGTTCGCCTGAATTCCGTTCTTGTCCACAAAGGGTGGAAGCAGTTCCCAACGCAAGCCGAGATTGACGGTCAAGCGAGAGTTAACCCGCCATTCATCTTGCGCATAAAAGCCACTTTGCATGCCGCCCGCATTGTCCCGGGGACCGGTTACCGCGAAATAAGTCGTGTTCGGAAGTCCCAGTAACAGGTCGCCGAAGGCGTTACCGGTAAATACGTTTTGGTTAAACGTGAACAGCCCGTAGTCGTCGGAAGGAGTCTCTATCTCGGGAACCGCAAACCGCACCCACCGTATATCCACTCCGGCGCGGAACGTGTGTCTGCCTTTGGTATAGGTGATGTTATCCGCGAGTTGGTTGGTACTGGACATGGTGGCTCCCACGTGGTCCCTGCCGATGGGCGTGAAGCCGGTGCCGTCCGAGAAGTTAATACTCGGGAAACCGCCGTCGGTCGGGTGGTTGGCGACGTCGACGTTCTGCAACCCGAGTTGGTCGATGGCGGCCGCTCCTTCAATGGGAAAGTTCGGCGATAACAGAGTGTGTGTGAATCCAAAACGGAATTCGTTCAATAACGACTGGCTGATGACGTAGTTGTGAGAAACCAGGAAGCTCCGGTCGTGTTCACTATCCACGTCGTTGGGCAGCAGCGGATTGGCCACGTCAGCCAGGATGTTCTTCCAATTGTAGCGGACATACAACTGCTGTTTGGAATTGATGACCTGGTCGATCCTGCCGTCGAGTCCGTCGGACTTGGAAGGGATCGGCTGCAAGGTCTGGTAGTTGTAGCCGCTGCCGCCGTTAGGCGCGTTGGGCAGCGGGTAATAGCTGTTGAGCAGGGCTAACGAAGAGGAATTCAGGCGCGAGGCCGGAATCGTGTTATTCGGAAACGGGCTGCCGGACAGTGGGTCGATCAGAGTATTGTTCGGAATGGCAAGATCGCTCAGGTTGCCGGCTCTCTCCGATGCCGTCGGCACGAGATACTGTTCCGGCAGAGAGGTTCTTTTCCGGTTGCCCTCGTAGTCGACAAAGAAGAACGTCTTATTGTGTCCGTTATAGAGCTTGGGAACCGACAGCGGACCGCCGATGCTCCCGCCGAACGTGTTAAAGCGGACAGGCGCTTTGTCGGTGAAATTCAGAACGTTGGCGTTCAGCTTATCGTTCTGCAGATACTCGAACAAGCTGCCATGAAAGTTATTCGTTCCCCCCTTGGTGGTAAAGGTTACGTCGCCGACTTGCGAGAACTCCGCGCTGTTGTTGAAAGCCGATACTTTGAGTTCCGCAATTCCCTCTACGGAGGGATAGGGGTTCGTACCCGCCGCGCTCAAAAAGACGTTGGCGGTCGAGATTCCATCCACTGAGTATCCAACCATGTTCGCGGTGGAGCCGTTCAGGGCGATGTTTCCCGAGCTGTCTTGCTGTACGTTGGGCGAGGTCGCCAGCGCGGCCAGCGGGCTGCTAGTCGCCGCGCGGAAATTCAGCGGCAGGTCGGCAATCTGGGCCGATACTTTCGAATCGCCGATCACTGCGTTTTCCGTATTCACCTGCTCCACGGCTTCGCTCACTTCAACAGTCTGGGCCTGCGACGCCAGTGCCAAAGTGAGGTCAACACGAAGACTTTGGCGCGCCGACAGTTCAATCTTGGTAGCCGACGAACTTTGAAACTCCGCCTTTGCGGCAGTCAATTGGTAATGTCCGGGTAGGAGGTTCTCAACCACAAAGGATCCATCGTCCCCACTGATCACAGACCGGTCGGTATTCGCATCGAGACTGTGAACGGTGACCGTGGCCTGGGCTAATGCCAATCCGCTGGGATCGCGCGTGGTCCCGCGCAAATCGCCAAAGGTGGATTGGGCGTGCGCGACGTGCAGCATGAAGCACGTGGACAAAATCGTCATACTTAACACTTTTTGAGTCATAGCTTCACTAGTGTGCGCTGCACGATATGGAAAAGTTGTGAAGATGGCCCCCTTACGGCCCTGCTTTATGAATTCCTTACGGCGCCCTTACGAGACCTTGATCTTACGCCGGCGGCCCGGACGGGCGGACCTCAATCCTAATGATTTCCTTATGGCTCCCTTACGACTCCTTCAGGCCCGACCACCTATCCTCGAAGTAGCGGCACTCTCAGTCAAGTTGCCGCGCTTATGCAAACCGACGACGATTTATCGTTCGCGATTCCTACAAACCGTTTACGCGACGTAGGCGAAACGGTTGAGCAGTACGACGAGCATTTTTGGCGCAACGGACACTCCCCGCAGATCATCGTATTCGACGATTCCACGCCGGCTAACCAGGAGAAGTACTTCCGGCTGCTGGAGAAAACGGCAACCCATCAAGACCTGTATTACGTGGGCCCTCGTGAGAAAGAGCAGTTCCTTGCCTATTTGAACGGGAGGCTGCGCGACAAGCGGCTTGAATCCCTGGTCAAGAGCCTCTTCCGGCCGAGCTATGGCGGAAATCGCAACTATACGCTGATGTATACGTTGGGCGGACTCATGCTCAGCTCAGACGACGATATGCGGCCATATTGCCTGGTTGAGTATAGCCCGGAGTCTCTCGGCGACGATGAGGTGTGCCGCGGACGGCTGCACAAAACCGGAGAGAACGGGTACACGCGCAAATCGTTCGATATCACCGCGGCTTTCCTCGATGTGCTGGGTAAGCCGATAAGCGAGGTCCCCGACAACTACGAACGCGGCGAGGTGCTATTAGATAGCTCCATGGACCTCGAGACAAATTCCAGCAAAGGACTGGTTCGCGAGCACTCCTTGATGTTACAGGAAGGGAAGGTGCCCGATAACTCCATCGTGAAGATCGCGCAGACCTTCCGCTCGGGTACCAACGATATCGATGCTACCGACTTCTTAGAGATGTTCCTGGAGGATGAAGACCAAACCAGTCTCGATACCTTGAGCGATGTCTACGTGCTGGTCAACTTCCGTCCCGCCGTCACGCGAAAGAACTGGCGGATGGATTGCGGCGTCGCCGGTTACGACAACACCTTCGGGCTTCCGCCCTTCTTCCCGACGCGTCTCAGGTTCGAAGACTACATATACCGCCTGTGGGTGCAGCAAAATGGCATTGTGTCGGCTCATGTGGATGCGGCCCAGCACCACATGAAGAGCAACTACATGCGCAATCCGCCGGCCGCGGAGATCTTCAACGAGGAGGTATGCAACCTGCTCAAGCGTAAGATCAAGTCCACGGTCTCACACATGGACGCACTCACCATCGGCTTCGATTACGAGGGCGAGGTGACGGGTGAGGATGCACGCGAAATCCTGGATAAGATAAGGGCGCTTCACCAGCGTGCAATGAACGCCGCCAATACAGCGCGGAGTTCCGACCGAGCGGAATCGCTGCGCATGTTCGCCACCAGCCTGGAGAAGGCGTTCTATAGTTTTGAGCCGGACTTCTTCCAGCAGAATCTCCTGCGCATTGTCGACGACGTTATCGGAATAATTAAGGCGTCAATTCAACTATGGCCCACCCTGGTGGAGATCGCCTATTTTGAAAAGCGCCGCCATGGTTTACCCAGGATGCTTGTCCAGAATCAGAGGAAGTGACTCGCTTGTATGAGGGAGAGTTCGTCCGTTATGCGTATCGCACAGGTCGCGCCGCTCTATGAAAGCGTGCCGCCTAAACTGTATGGGGGTACGGAACGCGTGGTTTCCTACCTGACCGAAGAGTTGGTGCGTTTGGGCCACGACGTCACGCTGTTCGCCAGTGGCGATTCCCAGACTGGCGCAAGACTGGTTCCGGCATGCAACCGCGCTCTTTGGCGCGATCCGGATTGCCGCGAAACGCTGCCGCACCATGTCAGGCTGATGGAATTAGTGTTTCGCGAGGCGTGGAAGTTCGACGTGATTCACTTTCACTGCGATTACCTGCACTTTCCACTTCTGCGCCTCCATACGACGCCGGGCGTCACCACGCTGCATGGCCGGGTGAACCTTCACGATTACCAACCTCTGTTCGACGAGTATCGGGAGACGCCGCTGGTATCTATCTCCAACAGTCAGCGCCGCCCGCTTCCCGAAGCCAATTGGGCGGGGACTATTTATCATGGACTGCCCCGCAGCCTCCACACGTTCCGGCGCCATGGGGGAGATTACCTGCTGTTTATCGGCAGGATCTCGCCCGAAAAGCGGCTGGACCGGGCTATCGCGATCGCTCGCCAGACCGGCCGGCAACTCAAAGTCGCCGCCAAGATCTATGACGAGGACCGCGCCTATTACCAGAATTCCATCGAGCCCCTTCTGCGCGAATCCAAGTCGTTCGTTGAGTTCGTAGGGGAGGTAGGCGGGAAAGACAAAGACGACTTGATGGGCAACGCCTATGCGCTGCTGTTTCCCATCGATTGGCCGGAGCCCTTCGGTCTGGTTATGATCGAGTCGCTGGCTTGTGGTACGCCGGTCATTGCCTGGAACAACGGTTCCATTCCAGAGGTGATTGCGCACGGCGAGACCGGATTCGTGGTGGACACGATCAAAGAAGCCGTGGAGGCGGTAAACCGCGTTGGTCCATTAAGCCGACAGGCGTGCCGCCGGGCCTTTGAGCAGCGCTTCGACGACGCGCGGATGGCGCGCAATTATGTGGAAGTATATTCGCGACTGATCAACCAGTCCGAATGCCATCACGTCATTCCGGCGCACGCAAACCCCGGCGACTTGGAGACCTCTATATGGCCGAGTCTCTCGCACATCTCGTAGGGCAATCCGGCAGCCGTCCCGAGGACGCTCGTCATATACTTGCGGACTCCAGTCTGACTGACGAGCCCATTCGAGTCCTGAAGCACGGCGACACGTTCGCGCTGTTCGACCGGTACGGCGATATCCGGCCGGGCAACAACGGAGACCAAGGCATCTATCACGATGGGACGCGTTTTCTCTCTCGTCTAACGCTGGAATTGGAAGGCGCCAGACCGTTCTTTCTAAGTTCTACTATCCGCGACGATAACGATCAACTCAGGGTTGCGCTCACCAATCCCGATCTTTGCCGGGAGGGCCGCGTATACCTTCCGCTCGGTTCACTGCATCTGGGGTTGAAGAAGTTGCTATGGAGCGGGGTCTGTTACCAGGAACTCCGCGTGGAGAATCACGGAATTCAGCCCGCCGATGTTGGGATCGCCATTCATTTCGATGCGGACTACGCCGATATCTATGAGGTCCGGGGGCTCAAACGGAAGGCGCGGGGCGAGGACTTAGAGCCGGAAGTGAACGATGGCCGCGTGACCTTCCGCTATCGGGGATTAGACGACGTAGTGCGCCGCACGCTGCTGCAGTTTACTCCCCGTCCGGCGCTGCTCGATGCCGGGCGGGCCCAGTTCCATGTCGCGTTGCTGCCCAGGCAGGCAGCCGCATTCTATCTGGCGGTGGAATGTAAACGCGAGCCGGCCGTGATGCACTTCGACCAGGCCAGATCCGCCGCCAGGGCGGATCTGGATGCGCATAAGGAACAGTCTTGCCGGATAGAGGCGACCAACGGGCAATTCAATGCCTGGGTCAAGCGGGCCGCATCCGATCTGCACATGATGACTACCATGCTGCCCACCGGGCCGTATCCTTACGCGGGCGTGCCATGGTTCAACACTCCTTTCGGACGCGATGGCCTGATCACGGCGTTAGAGTGTTTGTGGCTGGAACCGGCTTTGACCCGGGGCGTCCTGGCGTATCTCGCATCCACCCAAGCGACTGAGTTCATTCCCGAGCAGGATGCCGAACCCGGCAAGATTCTGCACGAGACCCGCAATGGAGAGATGGCGGCGCTCAAGGAGATGCCGTTCGCCCGCTACTACGGCAGTGTAGATGCGACGCCGCTTTTCGTTCATCTGGCGGGCGCTTACTACCAACGCACTGGAGACCGCAAGTTTATCGAGGATATCTGGCCCAATATCGATGCAGCCCTGCTTTGGATGCATCGATACGGCGACCGGGACGGAGACGGCTTCCTGGAATATAGCCGGCAGTGCCAGGACGGATTAGTGCATCAGGGGTGGAAGGATTCCGACGATGCGATCTTCCATGCCGACGGTTCGCTCGCCCGCGGACAAATCGCTGTGTGCGAGGTGCAAGGTTACGCCTACGCCGCGTGGCGGGCAGGCGCGGCGCTGGCCGACGTACTCGGCCTGGCTCCGCGGGCCGCGGATTTTACGAGGCGCGCGGAAGCGCTGCAAGCTCACTTCGACAGCGCGTTCTGGTGCGATGAGTTAGGCACTTACGCGGTTGCGCTCGATGGCGACAAGCGTCCCTGCCGGGTGCGAACTTCCAACGCAGGGCAGTGCCTTTTTTCGGGCATCGTCTTTTCGGAGCGAGCTACACGCCTCGCCCAGACACTCTTGGCGCCGGAGTCGTTTTCCGGGTGGGGCATTCGCACCGTAGCCGCCTCTGAGCCGCGCTACAATCCGATGGGTTATCACAACGGCGGCGTTTGGCCGCACGATAATGCGCTGATTGCGTGCGGCTTGGCCCGTTATGGAATGGCGGAAGAAGCGTCGCGGATCTTCACGGGCTTGTTCGATACCGCCATGTATCTCGACCTGCATCGTGTCCCCGAGTTGTTTTGCGGCTTTCCACGGGATCCAGGCGAGGGCCCCATTCTGTACCCGGTTGCCTGCGCTCCGCAGTCATGGTCGGCCGCCTCGGTATTCCTACTCTTCCAGGCCAGTCTAGGCTTGACGATCGACGGCATTGGGTCCAAGGTTTCCTTCGTTCGTCCCTGGCTACCGCCCTTCCTTAATGAGGCGAGGGTTCTCAACCTCCGGGTGGCGGACGCCCGCATAGATCTGGCTTTGGTCCGCCACCAGCAGGCCGTCAGCGTGAAGGTGCTGCGAAGAACAGGGGAGGTAGAGATCGTTGTCGTCATGTGAGAAATCGGATTAGATCGCCGCGGCGCCGCTAATGCCTCCGATGGGCGCGGGGGCAGGTCAACGACTTCTGGGATTGTAGGACTATGGCCTTGCGGAGCGCCTCAATATCAGTCCGCGGACCATTGAGAAACATCGTGCCAGCATCATGAAGAATCTCGGGCTGCAAAACCAGACCGAACCGATTCGCCACGCGATGCGCCACGGGCTGATTCCGCCCGAAGAATAGCCCGTGACCTGCTGCTCCGGCTTGCTCCCGGGCCTTGCGGCGGGCGTGAGATTTTTGCCAGATCTTTGAGTAGGTATACGGATAGTAATCCGAACGGATGCTCGTTAGCATTTAGTATTAACTCAAGCTCTCGGCACCAGATCGATCAGTTCGCGATACTCACGGGCTCATGCTATTCGATACAGCCTTCAGTGGACCCCGCCACGAAGACGCGTTGGCAGGCATAGTCGAAATTCTCCAGTCGTCTACCGAATATTCCTTTATTGCCAGGGGCCTCGACGGGAAGATTCTCCTTTGGAACGAGGGGGCGCGGCGGCTCTACGGCTATGAAGCTAAAGAAGTCCTCGGCACGGCCGCTTCGGAGATTCTGCACTCTCCCGAAGACATCGCTGCCGGCCTTCCAGGCGTCATGATGAAGGAGTCCTTGCGGCGCGGCAAGTGGGAAGGTTTGCTCACCAGCGTGCGCAAGAACGGCCTGCGGTTCCCGGCCCGCGCCGCGCTAACGCCGCGTTACGATAGCGCTGGCGAGCACGCCGGCTACCTGCTGATCTCCAAAGACATCACCAATGAAGTCGCATTGACGCAAGAGCTCGCACAGAAGGCCGCCAAATTGAGCGCCGCCAATGAGCGGCTCTCCGCGCTGGTCGACTTGAATCTGCGCCTCGGATCGGAGCTCGACCTGCAGCGGCTGCTGCAGAGGTTCGTTCATGCCGCGCGGGAAATCATCGGCGCCCGGTATTCCGTAGCAGGGATACTGGATGCGGAACGGTCGCGGTTAAAGAGTCTGTACAGCAGCGGGATCGATGCCAAAACCGCCGGCCGGATCGGCTCGCCGGATCCACGGCTGGGTGTACTGCGAACGGTCCTGGGGGAGGGCCGATGCGTCCGCGTGACGAATCCGGGCGGCGATCCGGCTGCACTCGGTTTCTCTTCCTCGGGCCCACCGATCCATGCGTGGCTGGGGGCTCCCATCGCCTCGCCGTCACGGGTCTATGGGTACATCGGCTTCATCGATAAGGTGGGGAGCGATGAGTTCAGCAGTGAAGACGAGCGCATGGCAGGCATCATGGCTGCACAAATGGGCCGAGTTTATCGGAACGGCAGTCTCTACGCCGACGTGCTGCGCCACGTTTCCAATCTGGAACGGGAGATAACCGCGCGCGACTGGACGGAAAAGGCTCTCGCCGAGAGAGTGCGCCAGGGATTGCTGGCAGGCGAAGTGGGCGCGGCGCTCGTCCGGAGTGACACGCTTCAGGGCATGCTGCAACTGTGCGCTGAGGCCCTGGTCCGAAATATGGACGTCGCCTTCGCCCGCATCTGGACCTTGAACGAGGCAGACAACGTTCTGGACCTACAAGCGAGCGCCGGCCTCTACACCCACATCGATGGACCCCATAGCCGCATACCCATGGGCGAACTCAAGATTGGAAGAATCGCTCAGGAACGCGCGCCCTACTTCACGAATGACGTGCTGGCCGATCCGCGCGTCGGCGATAAAGAGTGGGCGAAGCGGGAGAACCTGGTCGCCTTCGCCGGATATCCGCTGACCGTCGAAGACCGTCTGGCCGGAGTAGTGGGAATGTTCGCATGCCGGCCGCTCAACCCGGCGACCGTGACCGCGATTGGCTCGGTTGCTCACGAAATCGCCCTGGGGGTCGAACGCTGCCGGGCTAACGAGGCTCTACGCCGGCGCGAAGGGCACATTCGACTCCTGCTCGATTCTACGGCGGAGGCGGTCTGCGGGATCGACCTTCAGGGCTGCTGCACCTTCGCCAACGCGGCGTCCGGCCGGCTTTTGGGCTACGCGGATCCGAGCCAACTCCTGGGCCGGGATATGCACGCCCTGATGCACCACACTCGTCGGGACGGAAGCCCCTATCCGGTGGAGGAGTGCAGAATCTTCCGGGCGTTTCTGCAGAACCTGGGATGTCATGTCGACGACGAGATTCTCTGGCGCGCGGATGGGTCCAGCTTTCCGGCCGAATACTGGTCCTACCCAATTTGCCGCGGGGGGAATGTGGTCGGCTCCGCAGTCACATTTCTCGACATAACCGAACGCAGAGAGTTGGAGGAGCAGTTCCGCAAGGCTCAGCAGAGGCTACAAGACGTTATCGTCTCGAGCCCAGCGGTCCTCTTCGCGTTGGCGATCGCCAGGGGCGAGGTCCAGCGTATTAGCTGGACCAGCGACAACCTGCGAGAGGTGCTCGGGTATCCGCCGGAAGTCGCCCTGGGTCCGAACTGGTGGCAGGCGAATGTCCACGCAGACGACCTGGAGAGGGTCTTGGCGCAGACCAAAGCCGACCTTTTCGACCGCGGCCACAGCACGCAAGAGTACCGCTTCCGGCACGGGGACGGCAGCTACCGGTGGACCCGGTGCGACATTCGGCTCATCCGCGATGCAGCGGGTCGGCCGACGGAGGCCGTTGGCGCGTGGTCGGACATCACGGAGCGGAAACAAGCCGAAGAGGAACAGTCCAAGCTTCGGGAGCAGCTCCAACAGGCCCAGAAGTTAGAGACCGTAGGCCGGCTGGCCGGAGGCATTGCGCACGATTTCAATAACCTGCTCACCGTGATCAACGGCTATAGCGACCTGTTAATCAGACAGCTAATGCCGGGCGACCCAATGCACGAAAGTGTCTCCGAGATCAGGCTGGCCGGGAAGCGCGCCACGGAGTTAGTCCGGCAGTTGCTGCTTCTTAGCCGGAAGCAAGTTACTCAGGCCAGTGAAGTGAACCTGAACGACATCATCACGGAGGTAGGAAAGATGCTGGCGCGAGTGATTGGAGAAGATATCCGGCTGGAATTCGCTCTGAGTCCATCGTTAGGTTGGATTCTGGCCGATCCAGGGCAATTGCAGCAGATTCTCATGAATCTGGCGGTCAACGCGCGCGATGCGATGCCGGGTGGCGGAACGCTGCTCATCGAAACCGCCAATGCCGACTTAGAAGAGAGCTACGCGCAGCAACACATCAACGTGAAGCCGGGACCTTACGTACAACTGAAAGTCAGCGATACCGGCATTGGCATGACGAGAGACGTGATATCTCACATTTTCGAGCCGTTTTTCAGTACCAAGAAGCCGGGAGAGGGGACAGGTTTGGGCCTGGCAACCGTGTATGGCATCGTTCAACAAAGCGGCGGATCGATTTGGGTTTACAGCGAGCCAGGAGAAGGCACCACTTTCACGATCTACCTTCCACAGGTCGATGCCGGGGTAAACCCGCGGCAGGAGGCCGAGCCGGCGCCCGACTTTTTGCGTGGAACCGAAACGATCCTCGTGGTGGAAGACCAGGATCAACTCCGCAGGATGGCTGGACGTGTCCTGCGGAGTTACGGGTATCGGGTGTTGGAAGCGGCCAATCCGGGGGAAGCGCTGCTGCACTCCGAACGCTATGCCGGTCCCATTCACATCCTGCTAACCGACGTAGTCATGCCGGGAATGACGGGATTCGAGTTGGCCGGCCGGCTGAAACCGTTGCGGCAATCCATGGAAGTCATCTTCATGTCGGGCTACAGCGAGCGCGTGGTTACGGATCGCCTGGAATTGGCGGGTTCTTATCTGGAGAAGCCGTTCTCTCCGGAGGCCCTCGCGGGAAAAGTGAGGGGAGTACTTGGCTCGCCCCGCCCGCCCGGGACCATCCTGGTTGTGGACGACGAGACGGAAGTCCGCAGTTTCTTGCGGAAGGTCCTGACCGGGGTGAGCTACCAGGTATTGGAGGCGGAGAACGGCAGGGAAGCAGCCAGACAGATCGAAACCACCGAGGTCGATCTGGCGATCATGGACCTGGCGATGCCGGAACAAGAAGGGATCGAAACCATCCGCACACTGCGCCAGATCCGGCCACGGCTCAAAATCATCGCCATATCCGGGCAATTTGCAGGACCTCTGCTGCGTGCGGCGGAACACCTCGGCGCCCAAGTATCGCTCGCCAAACCCATTCAGCCGGATGAGCTGCTGGGCGCGGTCGCACGGCTGATGGTCGGATCGAGAGACTCGCATGAGAATTGAGGCGACTGGAATATCGGAGCAGCGAGACCTAAGGTTATGAATACCTCCCCGCACATCTTACTGGTGGATGATGACGACCAGGTGGTTCGGTATCTAAGAAGAACACTGGAGGAGGAGGGCTACGCCGTTACCACCGCGACCTCAGGCAAGCAGGGTCTTGCCCATATAGAGGAGCGCATGCCGGACTTGCTGATTCTGGACTTGAACATGCCCCCGCCAGATGGGTTTGAACTCCTCAAGAGCAAGCGTTCCAAATTTCCCGGTCTGAGGGTCCTGGTGATTTCCGGATGCCTGGAGGGGGCCCTGTTGGAGGCCGCCAGACTCTTTGGCGCAACCGCAACGCTGGAGAAGCCAGTCACCGCTGAGACGCTGATTGGGAAAGTTCGAGATTGCTTGGAAGAAGGGCACTCCAATGCCGGAAGATCCCGGCGACGCCCTGGGTAATGACGCCCGCCCCCTCAGGCAATGTCATATTGCTGGATGATAGCGCCTCGAACATCCTCGCCTCTATCGGAACCCGGACAGAAGCGCGCGTGAGGAACGTCGAGTTCCAACGCTATTGCGCGGCGGTTGGCCGACCGGGTGCGCTCCAAATATCCAAGACGCCAGTGGCGGAATGCTGATCCGCGTTTCCTTCGGGGAGCGCGATTCTGCCATCGGCCACGATCGGGCTATTCCAGTGACCGCCGCCGCAGGTGAGATTGGCGATCTGCGTTCCGCTGGTTGGATCATAAACGTGCAAGCCGCCGCCGGCATTGTAAACGTAGAGCAGGCCGCCGGCGATGACGGGACTGGTCCCACCCGTGGCGTGGTTCCACACGGCTGTAAGCGCGCCATTGCTGTACGTCCAGGCGGCGGTGGCGCCATTATCGGCGGCGAACAGCCAGGTCTGCTGCTGATTACGCCAGACCGTAAGGGCGGTGAAGAGCATGCTTTTGGACGGAGTGGAGACGTTCTGCAGTTCGCCGCCGGAGTGTGGAGCGACG
>JBEKNN010000037.1:0-43675 GCA_049522755.1 Bryobacteraceae bacterium
CATCACAAAACAAAGCATTATGGAAATGTTTTATCGAAACGTTATACTAGTCGAAAGATTCAGATTGACGCTCCATCGCGAAACCAAAGAGCTTCCCATATTTGCGTTGGTCGTGGCCAAGAATAGGACGAAGCTGAAGGAGTCGGCGGAGATCCCCGCTGCGAAGGAGGCGACGGGCCGCCGCGACGCATGCCCGGGCCGCCCAAACTCGGGCCGGACGGCTTTCCGGCAACGCCGCAGGCGCTTTCGCCTGCCAACCACCGCGCGCTCCACCGCTGCCAGGCCGGCGTTGACCGGGTTGTACTCCACACAGTAAACGATACGGTCCAGTTCCGCTTCATCGCGCACGCGATGGTCAAAGCCTTCACCTGCCAGGAGCCTCCCAGCCCAGCGCCATCGCCGCGATTCGACTACGCCGCCTGCGCCGTTAAGCGCCGGCGGCCTACGGCATAATAAGATGCGCCGACGGCGAACAACACTATGGAGATCCACTGCGATGCATCGAGCGGACTGCCCCATAGGTTGCCCTGCTCGTGATAGCGGAAAAACTCCACGATGAAGCGCGCCGTGGAGTAGAGCATCAAATAGAGGCTGATCACCGCGCCCGTCGTGTGCGCCTTGCCGAAGCGCCAGTAGAGCACGCCGAAAATAAGGAACTCCGCCAGCGCTTCGTAAAGCTGCGTGGGGTGCAGCGGAACCATCAGCGGCACGCCCACCAGATCGTGCGCCGCCGGGTTGGTGAACGTGACGGCCCACGGCAGGTGACACTCCACGCCCCAGCAGCAGCCGGCCGAAAAGCAGCCGAGGCGCCCGATTCCGTGGCCCAGCGCAATGGCCGGCGCGAACACGTCGGCCGTCTTGAGTATCGGCAGCCCCGTCTTGCGCATGTACCACCAGGAGACGGCCAGCGCCCCGATCAGACCACCGTAGAAAACTCCGCCCGCCTGCAGCGACGATAGCGAGAAAATCTCGCCGGGATGCTCCTTGTAGTAAGAGAAGTCCACCAGGAACATCATCAGTTTGGCTCCCACAATCGCGGCCAGCGCGCAATAGATGCCGAGGTTGGTGACGGCGTCCACGTTCAACCCGGCGCGCGCCGCCAGCTTCCCGGCGAGCCAGAGCGCGGTCAGGAACGCCGCCGCTACCAGGACGCCGTAGGTGTGCAAAAACGAAAGATGAAAGACCTCAGGATACATTCGCTTTACCGTGTGTCTGTTTTACTGTGTTGCCTTCGCCCCTGGTCGAGAATCAGCAGACCGCAGCCGACCACGATGGCGGAATCGGCCACATTGAACGACGGCCATTGATACTCGCCGATATAGAACAGCAGAAAATCCGTCACGCGGCCGGAAACCGCGCGGTCGTATAGATTCCCCGCCGCGCCTCCCAGTACCAGCGCAAAGGCCAAGCATAGCAGCCTGTCTATCCGTTTCGCTCGCCATAGCATAACAGAAACCCAGATCACCGCCGCGATGGAAAGGACGATCAGCAGCAGGGTCCGCCATTGCGACTCGGAATCGTTGAAGACGCCAAACGCCACGCCGCGGTTTTCCGAGTGGACGATGTCGAACAAGCCGGGGATAATCTTGTAGTCGGCGGAGAATGAGACATCGCGTTCCACCAGCCACTTGGTGAGGCGGTCCAACCCCAACACGCCCAGCGCCAGCACGAAGGATTTCAACCGCGCGTCAACCATTCAACGTCTCTTCAATCGAGCAGCCGCAAGCAGCGCAGACGGTGGGAAACCTTGGGTCGGCGCCGGTGTCGTCCGTATACTTCCAGCAGCGCTCGCACTTCTGGCCGGAGGCGCGCTCCACAGTTACGCCCAGCCCTTCCGCGGCATCGCCGGCTTTGAGGCGATCCACATCCACTTGCGACACAATGAACAGGCCCGGCAACTCGGCGGCGTACTGTTCCAGCAGCGGGAAAAGGTCGCCGTTGGCGGATAGCTTGAGGCGCGCTTCCAGCGGCGCGCCGATCAGCTTCTCATTGCGCGCCGTCTCCAGGCTTTTCAAAACGTCGCCTCTGATTTCAATGAGACGGTCCCAGTTTTCGGTACGTTTCCGCGCGGCGTCGCCCAGGCCGGCGGTCAATTCGGAAGGCTCCGGAAACCAGGCCGTATGCACGCTGCCCTCGCGGTTCATGTGGGTCCAAACCTCTTCGGCGGTGAAGCTGATCATTGGCGCAAGCAGACGCACCAGCGCATCCAGAAGCCGGTAGAGCGCCGTCTGCGCGCTGCGCCGCGCCTTCGACTTTTTGGCCGACGTATAGAGGCGATCCTTGAGCACGTCGAAGTAAATGTTGCTCAGATCCACCGTGGCGAAGGCGTAGACCGCATGATAGACCTTGTGGAACTCGAAGTTTTCGTACCAGGCGCGGCAACGCGCGGCGAGGTCTTCGGCGCGCACCAGAATCCACTGATCGATTTCGTGCATCTCGTCCGCCGCCACCGCATCCTTTTGCGGGTCGAAATCGGAGACGTTGCCGAGCACGTAGCGGAACGTGTTGCGCAGCTTGCGGTAGGCTTCGACGAGGCGCGTCAGAATCGTAGGCGAAAGGCGCACGTCTTCGCTGAATTCCACCGACGCCGTCCACAGTCGAATGATCTCGGCGCCGTGATGTTTGATCACTTCCTCGGGCTCGATGGAATTGCCGAGCGATTTGTGCATGGCTTTGCCTTCGCCGTCGAGCACCCAGCCGCTCAGCGCGCTCGAGCGATACGGCGAGCCGCCCTTCAAACCCACGCCCACCAGCAGCGAGCTGTGGAACCAGCCGCGGTACTGGTCGCCGCCTTCCAGATACATGTCGGCCGGCCACGGAAGGCCGAAGCGCTCATTGAGCACGGCGAGATGACTCGAACCGGAATCGAACCAGACGTCGAGAATGTCGGTCTCTTTGCTGAATTCACCGCCGCCGCACTTGGCGCACGCGGTCCCGGCGGGCAGCAGCTCGGCGGCCGTGCGTTCATACCAGATGTCGGCGCTATGCTCGCGGAAAAGTGCGACAATGCCGTCGAGGATAGCGCGATCGGTCAGCGGCTCGCGGCATTTCTCGCAATAGAACACGATGATCGGGACGCCCCAAACGCGCTGGCGCGAGATACACCAATCGGGGCGGCTGGCGATCATGTTGGAGATGCGCTCTCCCCCCCATGCGGGAATCCAGCGCACCTGGCGGATGGCTTCGAGCGCGCGCTGGCGCAGATCGTTCCGTTCCATGCCGATGAACCACTGCTCGGTGGCGCGAAAGATGGTGGGGTTGTGGCAGCGCCAGCAGTGCGGGTAGGAATGCGAGAGCTTTTCCAGACCGCAGAGGGCTTTGTGCGCTTTCAGAATTTCGATGACGATGGGGTTAGCTTCCCAAACGGTCTTGCCGATGATCTCTTCGGGCAAGCGGCCCGGCGCGCCTTCGGCGTGATAGAAGCGGCCGGCCGCGTCGACGGGACAGTATGTGGCGATGCCGTACTGGCGGCCCACGACGTAATCCTCCTGGCCGTGGCCCGGGGCCGTGTGGACCGCGCCGGTGCCTTGCTCCAGCGTGACGTGGTCGGCGAGAATGCCGAGGGAATCGCGATCGAGGAATGGATGGCGGAAGACGGCGTGCTCGATGGCGGCGCCGGGCAATGTGGCGATTGTCTGCGGGCTGGGCTTTCCTTCCGCCGTCCAGCCACACTTTTCGGCGGTGACTCTCACCAGATCGGTGGCTACGATATAGACGTCGCCCGCCGCGGCGCCGTCGGGGACCACCGCCGAGTACTCATACTTCGGGTTGTAGGCGATAGCCATGTTCGCGGGTATGGTCCATGGCGTAGTAGTCCAGATGAGGCCGTAAACATTGCGGCCGGCGAGCGCGGGGTGCAGACTCGCAGGGTCCGACTTGAGCGCAAAACGCACCCAGATGGAAGGGCTGACGTGATCCGCGTATTCCACCTCGGCCTCGGCCAGCGCGGTGCGGTCCTTGATGCACCAGTGCACCGGCTTGAGGCCCTTGTAGATGTAGCCGCGGTCGAGGAAATCGACGAACGCGCCCGCGATCACGGATTGATAGTGCGCGCTCATGGTCAGATACGGATCGTCCCACTGCCCCAGGACGCCGAGGCGCTTGAAGTCGGTGCGCTGAATGTCGATGTACTTTTCGGCGTACTTACGGCAGGCGCGGCGGATCTCGACGGCCGACATGTGCGCCTTCTTGCCGCCCAGCTCGCTATCGACCTTGATTTCGATGGGCAGGCCATGGCAATCCCAGCCGGGGACGTAGGGCGAATCGAAGCCGGCCATGGTGCGCGACTTGACCACGAAATCCTTCAGGATTTTGTTGAACGCCGTTCCGAGGTGAATTCGCCCGTTGGCATAGGGCGGCCCATCGTGCAGCACCCACATGGGCTTGCCGGCGCGCGAGGCGCGAATCTGCGCGTAGAGACCTTCCTTTTCCCACCGCTCGACGAGCTTAGGCTCGGTCTGCGGCAGGTTGGCCTTCATAGAGAAAGCGGTTTTGGGCAGATTGATGGTCTGCTTCAGGTCTACGTTTAACGAATCCATTTTCGGGGTTAATTCCATGGTAGCAGGAGGGGCTGCGGCTACCTCAGGCTCGGCGCGGATTCGGAAAGTTGGGCGGACCCCCCGGTCCGCGCGGGTCCCCCTGGACCCGCTCTTCGACCAGCCAATCAGTTCCAACGCGATCCCTGAGTGGCCGACCGGGGGCAGGCAGCCGACGAGGGATCCGCCACAGTTTGTGCGGAAAGCTCACCTGCGTCCAAAAATAAGTGAGTCACATTGGGTTAACAAACTGCCCCACAAACGTGGTTGACACTGCTCTCACCGCATCCGTTTAAGCGCCCCCTCAGCATCAGCCGATAGACCTCGCACTGGCCCCGCCGGAAGCACCCACGGATCGACACCCGCTTGTGTCCGCTACTTCGCCGCCACAACTCCGCCCACGGTAGACGATCCGGTTCCGCTGCACCCGGTCCCGCCATACCGCAGAAACTTCTGGATCCGTTTACCGGTGTCCACTTCGCCCGTATAGATGTTGCCCTTGCTGTCTACGCTCACCTGATGCAGCCAGTGGAATTCTCCAGGCATCCGGCCGCTGCGTCCGATGCGGCCCAATTCCTGCAGGTTGCTTCGGTTCAGTATGTAGATCGCCATATTGGCGTTGTCTCCGACATAGAGGCAACTCTGCGCCTTGTCGGTGGAGAAGGTCATCGAAACGGCGGTTCCAATGACGCTGGTGTGTTCGCTGACAAATCGCTCGGCAACGAAACCGCACTTACCGGCCTCGCCAGTCGGATTGCTGCATGGCTTGCCCAGCGCGGCGTCGTTCTTGTCAAACACCTGAATGCGATCGTTGCCCCGGTCGCAGACATAGATCTTGCCGTCATTGGCAATCTTCACGCAGTGTACGGGGTTGCGGAAGAATGCGGGCTTTTTGTTGCCTTTGGAATAGTCGGCGATCCATGGCCCGGCGGCTTTGGCGGCTGCGTCATCCACGGGATTGTTTCCATAGGCGCCGAAATGGCCGATATATTTACCGGTGTTGGCGTCCACAATCAGGACGCGGCGGTTTCCGTAGCCATCCGCGATGTACAGGCGGTTCGTCGCGGGGTCCACCGCCATGTCCGCCGCCTGATAGAGCACCGGCGTGTCGTTGATACCGCCGTGCGTATCGTTGCTGCTGGGTGCCTTCGGAGTCCCGCCGATCCTCATCTTAAAATTGCCCTTCATGTCAAACTTGAGGATGAATCCGTCGCCGCCTTCCTTGTTCGTCGTCCACGGCGTCCCTGTCCGGTCGGCCGCCGCGGAATTCCCCGAGATCCACACGTTGTCGCTCTGGTCGACATAAATGCCGTGCTCACTGCTCGGCCAAATGCATCCCGCTTCCGCCTTGCATTTACCGCCGATGAAACCGGGATCGGTTGGCCCGCCCCAGGCTTGCAGCAGCTTCCCGTCGGAATCGAATTCCAGAACGGATGGAGCGGCTTTGCAGCAATCCGCGATGGCGCCATACACACGCACCTGGCCAAGCCCATTGACCGGCTGACCCTTCTCATCGGCGGCGCCCGGCACGGGCCCTTCCAGCCCGGCCTCCTCATTGGTCATGGTGCGCGGCCGGTTGTAGACCCAGACATGGTCGTGCTGGTCCACATAGAGCCCGCCTACCTGGCCAAGAATCCAGTTGTTTGGCAGCCGCTGCGGCCATGAGGGGTCGATGGCGAAGCCCGGAGTCTTGCCGGTGCTCGATGCATTGTAGACGCCCGTCTGTTTGAATAGCCGGTCCAGCGAGCCACTGTTCTTCAGGATGTTGACATCGGGATCGGCAGCCATGAGCAGGCTGGCCAGGGTCAAAACTATCGCAGGCAGGGTCGCCGTCACTTTGCGCTGGATCATAATCCTCGTGTTTCCTTTCAACAAGCGGCCCGCAAGGGCGCTGCGGCAGGCTGGTGCGCGCTCCGAGCCGGATAAAGTATATACCATCCGAATCGTGGTCCACGTGGCGCACGCACTTTTGCGTGCAGCGTTCACACTCGTGTGAACGCGACATGTCTAACAGCCCTCTGAGCGACCATCTTCGCGACAGAACTGCGCGCCCCAAAATCGTTAACTACCCTTCACATGCCGCCTTGCAGGTTTGTGCGCCAGGTGTTTCCTCGGTAGACTCTATGCATTGGAGATTCCTCATGCGCCTTGCAGTTACTGCCACAGCCGTCGCCTTTTCCCTGCTGTCACACGTTGAAGCCCAGGTTACTCCCGCAGCGCTCAATCTGGAATGGCGAAGCATCGGGCCTGCGGCGACGGGTGGGCGTATCGCCGACCTGGCCGTGGTCCAATCTCCGCGACAGGCCGACATCATTTATGTAGCCACCACCACCGGGGGAGTTTTCAAGAGCGTCAACGCTGGAATTTCCTTCGCGCCGATATTCGACCACGCCGGCGCGATGATGTCCACCGGCGCGGTCGCCGTGGCGCCTTCGAACCCGACCATCGTGTGGGTGGGAACCGGCGAGGCCGACAACCGCCAAAGCTCGTCATGGGGAGACGGAATCTATAAGTCGCTCGACGCCGGCGCAACGTGGCTGAAGATGGGCCTCGCGGATACGCGCCACATCGGCAAGATCGTCATCCATCCCGGCGATCCGAACATCGTGTATGTCGCCGCGGTGGGGCATTTGTGGGGATCGAACGCCGAGCGCGGCGTTTTCAAAACCACCGATGGGGGAAAGACGTGGAAGAAGGTTTTGTACAAGGACGAAAACACCGGCGCGATCGACCTGGTGATGGATCCTAAGAATCCCGACGTCCTCTATGCTGCAATGTATCAGCGGCAGCGCAAAGGCTGGGGCTACAACGGCGGCGGCCCAGGCAGCGGGATTTTTCGCACGATGGACGGCGGCGCGAGCTGGACGGAATTGACGAACGGTTTGCCGCGCGGCGATAAAGGCCGCATCGGGCTGGCGACTTTCGCGGGCGACAATCGTGTGGTCTACGCGATCGTGGAAGCGGATCCGGCGCCGGCTGGTCGGGGCGAAAGCGCTGCGGCGGGTCGAGGTGAAAACGCCGCGGAATCTGCGCCTGCGGGTCGCGGGGGTCGTGGCGGCCGAGGGGCGCAATCTCCCGATGCCATCACCGCGCGCGGCGGCATTTTTCGCAGCCTCGATTCCGGCGAAACCTGGCAGCACATGACGGGGCTCGATCCGCGGCCGATGTATTACAGCCGGATCTATATCGATCCGAAGGACGTCAATCGCGTCTACATCATGGGATCGAACCGCGGCGTGTTTATTTCCGACGACGGCGCGCGCAATTTCCGCGAGGTGTTCAGCGAGGTTCACGGCGAGGATCATATTCTGTGGATCGATCCGGAAAGCCCCAATCACATGGTGGTGGGCGGCGATGGCGGCGTGTCCATTTCTTACGATCGCGGCGCGACGTGGCTGTTCCGCATCAATCTTCCAATCGGCCAGTTTTACAATATCTCGGCGAACAATCGCGACCCGTTCACAGTTTGCGGCGGACTGCAGGACAACGGAAGCTGGTGCACGCCGGCCGCGACCAACATGAGTTACGGAATCTCGTTCAAAGATGCATACAACGTCGGCGGCGGCGACGGGATGCACGCCGTGTTCGCCGACGATCGCACGCTGCTGGTGAGCTCGCAGAATGGAGCCACCGGCCGCGTGGATTTGGACACCATGGAGCGCCAGTCGATTGGCCCGGTGCAGCCGGACGAGAAGCCGCAGCCCGGCAGGCCCGCCTATCGCTGGTATTGGACTGCGCCGCTGATTGTTTCCGCGCACGACTCGAAGACCATCTACACCGGGGCCGACGCCTTATTCCGGTCGGACGATCGCGGCGTGACCTGGAAGGCGATCAGTCCCGATCTGACGGCGCACATCGACCGCGACACATTGCAGATGATGGGCGCGCCGGTGGGCCCGCGCGCGCTTTCCCGGCACGACGGCCAGACGAACTTCAGCGCGCTGTCGGTGATCGCCGAATCGCCGATCGATAGAAATGTTTTATACGCCGGCGCCGACGATGGATCCATTCAGATGACGCGCGATAGCGGACAGCATTGGAGCAATATCGCCAAAAACGTTCGCGGCCTTCCGCCGATGCTGAACATCAGCGGCATCGTCGCGTCGAAGTACGCGGCCGGGCGCGTCTATCTCACCGTCGACGGTCACTTCAACGACGATTATCATGCTTACGTTTTCGTAAGCGAAGATTACGGGCAAAGCTGGAGCATGATCGGCAATGGTCTTCCCGAAGCTTCGGTGCATCGCATCCGCGAGCATCCCTCCAAAGCCGAACTGCTGGTGGTGGGCACTGAGGTGGGCGTCTACGCGACCTTCGATCGCGGTAAAAACTGGACGTCGCTCAACTCGAATTTTCCGCCCGTGCCGGTTTACGATCTTCTGTTCCAGCAGCCGTCCAACGCGCTGGTGCTCGGCACGCACGGGCGCGGCATTTGGGTGCTCGATCATGCTGAGCCGCTGGCTGAAATGACGCCGGAAATCATGGCCGCGGAATTTTTATTCGCCATCCCGCCCGTTCATCACCAGCTTCTATTCAACGGCCAATTCTGGTTCGGCCACGGCGAATTTTTCGCGCCCAATCCGCCGGCCGGCGCGGTGGTGACCTATCTACTTCCGGGCGCGATGCCCGGCGGCGTGCCGATCGCTATAACGGACGCGGCGGGCAAAACCGTTCGCACGTTGCGCGGGCCGGCGCAGGCCGGATTGAATCGCGCCTGCTGGGATCTGCGTGAGTCTCCGCCCATCGCCGATAGCAATCAGGCCCCGCTCGCTACCTGCGCCCCGGCTGGCAGTGGACGCGGCGACGCTGGGACAGTTTCTCCGGCCGTGATTCCGCCATCGGGCGAGACGCCCAATGCGGAAGGAGGCGGCGGGCGCGGGGGACGCGGCGCCGGACCGGTTGTTTTGCCGGGGCGCTACACGGTTGCGGTCGGCTCCCTCAAACGGGACGTGACGGTCGAGCCCGACCCGCACTTCACCATCACCGACGCCGATCGCGCAAAACGTCATGCGGCCATTCTCGCCGCGTACTCCATTCAGCGGCAGCTGGTTCCAGCGCGCGAGGCCGCGCGGACGCTCGCCGGTCAGTTGGCCGCACTGCGGCAATATTTTAGCGCCCTCGGGGACAGCGGGAAGGCTTCGCTCGCGGCGATCGACAAAGTGACGCCCGAAATCGCAAGGGCGCAGGCGCAGATTGAGCGCGCGATCGCTTCGGCGGCGCAGGCCCAGAACGCGATGGATGGGTACAACGGTTTACCGACGGCTGCGCAGCTCCGGCAGGTCGATTGGGCTTGGGAAGACGCTACCGCGTCCGCGAAAGCGCTCAACCAGCTAATCGCCGAATCCGTTCCCGCGGCATATGCTTCGATGGGCGGAGCGGTCAGGCCGCCCAGGCTGGATCCGGTAGCTGTGCCAGTGCGCTGACGCGACAACCTAGAGAAGTTCCCAGCCACGGGTCCGCTGTCGCCCTGTGCTACGCCGGGTCCGATGAAATGAAGGCTTTGTGGCGCAGTGTAGCCGCTGCGCTGTTCGTCTTGCCCGTCTCGAAAGACTGAAGCAGCCTCCTGTAAGTAGTCTTCTCAGATGGCCACCACATATACAATCCTTTTTGCTATTTCACTTTCAATGCTTTCAAGTTTTTCATTTCGGCTTCCGCTTGATCTGCCGGTACTTGTGAAAGGAACACGGGTTGTCTACCGGAAACCGCAGTGCCAGCCCAGTTCTTGTGATCCATTCTAAAGTAATACTGCGCGTCGGGCTCAAAATCGACGAACAGGCCGACTTCAGAACGGCCAGCGGTTATCATGTGCTCGCCAATCGGCAGGCTCGCAACGAAGAACGTGCCGTTGCGCAGGCGTTGAAGTTCGATGCCATCAACATAAATTGACGGACTTATGGCAAACGCCCACGGCCATCGCGGGCGTGGATCTTCCACAATACTGCTCAAATGAACGAATTCGACTGCGATGCGAGTTCTGGCGAAGATTGATGGCCGGATCGCAGCGCTACTCGAAGCCAGAGAAACGCTAGTCAAGAGGAAAGCGAAGCGGATCTGGCAGGAATGGACATTTTCGAACAGATGGCGTCCTGACGAATAAATATTCTTCATCCGATTACCAACACATGAAATAGCTGAACGCCCCGGCCCGCGGCTGTCGACTTACGGCTCAGGAATCTCGAATCTGTGGACAATACGCTTCCACTCGACTTTAGGCTTCTGAAAATTGACTAGAAGACAGAGAGTCACGCCGGAGGCTCGCAGATAGTTGAGGCACTGCGCGGTGTGTTCGCCGGCAAGCCGCTTGACACATTTTAACTCGACTACCATCGCGTCTTCGATGAGAAGATCGGCGAAGTATTCTCCAACAGAGTGGCCTTTGTAGGCTACTGTAAAACGAAGCTTGGGAAGTAGCCCGGATGCCACGAAGGCAGAGTTCTCTAAGCAGAGCGCGCTCGTAGACTTTTTCGAGGAATCCGCAGCCAAGCGTATTGGAAACCTCAAAGATCGCGCCGAGCACGCGCTCGGTCAACAAATCAAAATCCGCGTTCATCGGCGTTCATCGGCGGCCATATTGGTTCTGTGCCGTCATGGACCGAAACCTCTCAGATCTATCGTTAGCCGCCGATGAACGCCGATGAACGCGGATAAGAAAACTCGGACTTTCGTGCGGAACTGCCGAATTCGATTTGTCTAGCCAATTCTTGGACACCACGCAGGCTTCACCGCGCAGGCTTACAGCGAGACCGGCTCCCCCATGGCGTAAATGCCCGCGATCGTTCCGGTGGGCGAGACGCCAATCTGCCAACTGCGCTCGCAGCCTGGATGTTCACTCGGCGTCGCGCACGCCTTAGCGGTCACCATAGCTTGAAAATATTCCTAATCTAAGAACCGAAACGGCTTACACCCAATCTCGAAGCGCCCACCCCCGAGTTATTAGGTCGCGCGAGAGACAATAGGATAGGAGAGTAACATTGATCTCTCCCACCGCGCTGCAAAACCGCGTCGGTATTTCCAAGTACGTCGACACTCAATTATGCCAGTTACCACGCTATACTCTCGTACATTCAATGACTTACTCTTCTCACGATCCCCGCGGCACAATTCGGCGGCAGTCCGGATAGTCAAAATACCAAACGACCCTAGTTCCATTTTCGGACACCTCTCCACCTATAGCCGCCAGACCATAACCAGCGCGCTCCGCCTTCATTAAAATCCAGCGCCGCCAGCACATGAACCAACCCAAACACCTCCGAGTCTCTTCGGCTCTGCGCGAACCGATTTTCCCGCGCACTCAATTATGCAAATCACGGCGCTGTACTCTCATACATTCAATGACTTACTCTTCTCACGATCCCGGCGGCATAGCTCGTCAGGAACCCAGATGGTCAAAATACCAAACGACCCTAGTCCCATTTTCGGACACTTCTACATCCTGCAAATCACCGCCGCGGGCCAAGGCTGGATCTTGAGCCCCATCGAAGCCACGCAAGTGACCGGACTCGTGCCCAACACACGGACCGCGAGCGAGACTCTGGCCAGCGGCACTCTGACTTACTATCAGCTATCGAACCCCAACGCCGTAGTGACACTGCGCGCCAACACCACAACTGCGGGCGGCTGCGCCCTTAGCTTAGCTAAGTTAGCTACGCGCGCTACGATCAAGACCACGGTTCATCGGCGGCAATTGCGAGAGACCACCACAGTGACTGGCCTGGTAGTCCCGCGCCCGGTCTGCCGATTCAGATCAACCGCCACAGTCCGTTCCCTCCCCCTGTGCTACGCTGGGTCCGATGAAGGCTTTGCGGCGCAGTGTAGCCGTCGCGCTGTTCGTCTTGACAGCTCCGGCAGCGCTCGCGGAAACGAAAGCCTGGCAGGATACTCTCACGTTGCCAACCTGGCTGGAAGGGCCGCCGGAGACTGTTCCCCGCCTCGAGGCCATTGACCCACGCCAGGCGCTGTTTCCCTACATTACCTATCCCTACTCCGTCCGTTTGAATTTTACGAAGACGCGCGAGCCGCAGCAGTGGCGCCGGCTCAACCTGGAAAACGAGTATCTCTCGTGCAGCTTCCTGCCGGATCTCGGCGGACACCTGTATAACTGTATCGACAAGCGGAACGGCCGCCCAATATTCTATGTGAATCCCTCCATCAAGAGGGCGGGCATCGCGGTTCGCGGCGCATGGGTCGCGCTCGGCGTCGAGTGGAACTTTCCCGTGGCGCATAGCCGGGACACGGTCTCGCCAGTGAATTTCGGCTTCCGCCAGGATAAAGACCGCGCCGAGGTATGGGTGGGCGACGTGGATCGCGCTACCGGCATGGAGTGGTTGGCGGAGTTCGTCTTGCGCGATGGCATGGCTGTTTTGGAAGAGCATGTCACGTTGCGCAACGCCACCGCGGTGCGTCATCCATACTCCTGGTGGGCCAATGCAGAGGTCGGTCTGGACGAAGGCACGCGGTTTATTTACCCGGTGCACGTCATGTCCACTCCTGGCTTGACGATGCTGGATTCGTGGCCGCGCGGCCAGGCGGGAACCGATTTCAGCAATCCGGTAGAAGCCCGGCAAGAGATCGCGTTCTTCGGGTATGGCTCGCGCGAGCCATTTTTCGCGATCTACAACGCTAAGAGCCAGACCGCGGTCGTGCATGTCGCGGACCCCGAGGTGGTCACCGGCAAGAAGCTCTACAGTTGGGGAGAGCAGCTTCGGGGGACGATGCACGGTCTCTTGACCGATGACAATAGCTGGTACGTGGAGATGCAGGCCGGTTTATTCCAGGACCAGGAAACTCACCAATACTTGCAGCCGCATCAGCGGATCGAATTCACAGAGCTGTGGCTCGCCGGCCGCGATCTGAGCGGCGTAACGCGCGCCAACCAGCACGCAATCCTCAGCTTTCAGCGGCAAAGCACCGGAGGCAAGACAGCGCTCAGCGTGGATCTCAACGTGGATCTCAACGTGACGCACGCCATTCCCGGGGCCCGCATCCGCGTCTGGAACGAAACGTCCGCAGGCTCGATAAGCGCCCTCGACCAGACGATCGATCTCACGCCTTCCACCACATATTCCCATGCCATCCCCGATCCCCAACAGGGCGCGTACCGGTTTGAGCTCCGCGATGCCGCGGGCGTGCTGCTGATGGGTCACACGGAAGATTTGTACGAAGCCGTTGGCGTATCCGACGTCAAACTGGGTCCTCAACCGCCTGCTGCGCCGCAGGATGGCGCCGGCGAGTTTCTGGCCCCCGGCGATTACCACGAAAAGAACAGCGCGTACCGGCTCGCGGAAGAAGCCTATCGCGACGGTTTGGCAAAATTCCCCAAGGACGCGCTGCTGGCCAAAGCACTGGGCCGCTTGCTGGTGGAACGGCAACGCTACCAGGAAGCGGCGCAGCAACTCGCGGATGCGGCCGCCAGCCGGCCCCTCGATCCGGAGTTGCGCTACTACCTGGGGCTGGCGCTCTCACGCACCGGCAAGGAAGACGAGGCTCGAAAGAATTGGGCGATGTCGGCGCCCGATGCGCAGTTCGGACCCGCAACGCTTACCGAGTTGGCGGCGTTGGAATCTCGCGCCGGCCATGCCGATGCGGCGCTCGATCTTGCCATAAAGACAATCGCGCGGGATAAAGGTTTGCTCACCGCCCGGAAGCTGCAAGTGGCGCTGTTGCGGCGGGCCGGAAAGGCGGACGAGGCGCGCCAGCGGTTGGCAGAGGCTCGCGCCATCGACCCCGTGGATTCTTTCCTGCGACTGGAGGGCATTCAACTCGGCGCTAAAGACGACGCCCTGTGGCTGCATCTGGCGGCCGACCCGGAGCGGGTGCTCGAAATCGCTGGCGCATACTTCGATTTCGGCATGTACCCGGATGCCATGACCGTCTTAGACCACACATACCCGGCGGTTCCGGGAAACCAGAAGGAACCCGGCGCGGTGTTGCCGCAGGATTATCCGCTGGTCGCTTACTACCGCGGATACTGCCGTCAAAAGCTGAATCAAAGCGGCGCCCCGGATTTCAAGCTGGCCTCCTCGCAGCTGCTCGAATACGTGTTTCCGAATCGCGCCAGCTCCGTAGCGCCGCTTGAGGCAGCCATCAAGGAGGACGCGCGGGACGGCTCCGCGCATTTTCTGCTCGGCCTGTTATATCTCAACGACAATTGGACCGCCAACGCCGTCGCTGAATTGCAGGCCGCGAGAGCGATACGCAAGGACATTCCGGCGCTGTATTACGCTCTTGGAGGCGCTTTGCTGTCATCCAAAGACGGCAAGAGTACGGCCCTGTCCGTTCTGCAGGAAGGCATGGCCGCTGCTCCTTCCAAAGAGTTGAAAGCTCTATTGGCATTGACGCCCGCGGCAGCGCCAGCGCCGAAAGCTTCGCCCGGACCCGCATCGGGCGCGCCACCTACAGTATCACCGGCTGCACCGCCGCCTCCGAAGCTCACTACTCCCGCGGAGACGGCGGGATACGCGCTAGACCTCACAGTCGATGCGGCGTTGAGTCAGGCAGCGGCAGTGTTCACGGCCGAGAATTTTCCTCAGGAAAGGCAGCCCGACAACATTCGACAGGCCTACATCGAAATTCAGTTGCAACGCCTGCGGGACGACGCGGCGCACCACAAGTGTACCGATGCATTAAAGGGCGCGGAGGCCATCGGAAGCGACAACAAGGATCTGCCATTTACCTTATATGGGTTCGACGCTTTCATGAAGGGCGCGCGCTTCCAGTATTACCTGGGCGCCGTGGAAGCTCTCTGCGGAGAGGCTGGCGCCGCGCGCCGGCGCTGGGGCAAAGTTGCAAAAATGACGCCTGCGATATCGTCGCCGGATTTCACATTCCCCATCGTGGCGGCGCAGAATCTCGCCGCCAAGGGCAAGGGTCCGGACATTCAGCCATGGCTCGATAAGGTCTCGGCAGCGCTGGAATCGGCCGGCCCCGAGGGCAGGGGCACGCTGCTCTACTCGAAGGGCCTGCTGCTGTTGGCGCGCGGTGACGAAGCGTCCGCCATCGCCGCGTTTCAAGAAGGGGCGCAAGCTCCGGACCACCAGATGTCGCGCTATCTGAACAGTCTGGTGCTTCGCGAAGCGAATCAGGCCGGGCCGGCCGCCAAATAGGCGTGCGGCGCGCCTTGTTACAATAACCAATCCGCCGCATGTTAGCCGCTTCCATACAGATACAGGATCTGGAGTCCACTTCTTTAGCTCGGATCGCATCCGCCGCCACGCTGGAAGATCTCGAATCCGTTCGCGTGGAAACTCTGGGCCGCAAGGGGGCCCTGACGCTTATTGGCAAGGAGATGGGCAAGCTCGCGCCGGAGGAGCGCGCGCGCGTCGGAAAGCTGCTCAACGCCGCCAGGCAGAAACTGGAAGCGGCGCTCGAAGCCAAGAAGAAGGCTTTCGACGAGGCCGCATTGCGTGCGCGCCTCGATTCCGAGTGGATCGACCTCACGCTTCCCGCCCCAGGCGCGCGCCGCGGCCATCTGCACCCCATCACGCGCATCCAGCGCGAACTGGAAGAGCTCTTCGCGTCGCTCGGCTTCGCGGTGCTCGATGGTCCCGAGGCCGAAACCGAGTATTACAATTTCGACGCGTTAAATATTCCGCCCGAGCATCCCGCGCGCGACATGCAGGATACCTTCTGGCTGGATGGCGGCAATCTCTTGCGCACCCACACTTCTCCGGTGCAGGTGCGCGGCATGGAGCGCCTCGGTCCGCCGCTGCGTATGATCGCGCCCGGCCGCGTCTTCCGCAATGAGAGCGTGGATGCATCGCACGAGCATACGTTTTATCAGCTCGAAGGCATGATGGTCGATCGCGACGTATCGGTGGCCCACCTGATCTATTTCATGAAGACGCTGCTGGGCGCGATCTTCCATCGCGACGTAACCGTGCGTCTGCGTCCCGGATATTTTCCCTTCGTCGAGCCGGGCTTCGAGTTGGATATCCAATGCCTCATCTGCGGCGGCCCGGGCTGTCCCGTATGCAAGCAGAGCGGCTGGGTGGAACTGCTGCCGTGCGGCCTGGTCAACCCCAGGGTGCTGCGCATGAGCGGCATCGACCCCGAACAGTGGAACGGCTTCGCCTTCGGCCTGGGACTGACGCGCCTGGCGATGATGCGCTACGGCATCGACGATATCCGCCAATTGCAGGGCGGCGACCTCAGATTTCTAGAGCAGTTTTAAACGTGCTGCAGTTTTAAACGCAGTTTCAAATGTGGAGCAGTTTTAACTTTGAAGTTCTCATACAACTGGATTCGCGAATTGGTGGCGGAACTCGACTGCGCGCCCGGCGCTCTCGAGCGGCTGATCACCATGAAGACCGCCGAGTGCGAAGGCATCGAAGTCTCCGGCGAGCTTCTTGAGCGCGCCTGCATCGCGCGCGTGGAGTCGGTCGAGCCGATCGCCGGTTCGCACAATGTGAAAGCGGTGGTGGATGTCGGCGCTTACGGCGTCAAGCCCGTAGTTTGTGGTGCGCCGAATTGCCGGCCGGGCCTGATCACGGTATACGTCCCCATCGGCATCAAAGTCATCGGCGGCGTGGAGAGTGACGGCATGCTTGCCAGCGGCGCCGAGCTGGGCATCAACCGCGATCACGCTGGAATCTTGGAGTTAAATGGCGTTCCCGGCGCATCTATTCCCCGATGCGCGCCCGATTATGTAATCGAGATCGACAACAAGTCGATCACCCATCGCCCGGACCTGTGGGGACATCACGGAATGGCGCGCGAAGTAGCGGCCATCCTCGGCCATGCACTGAAAGACCCCGCGAATATCGAATTATTGCCCCACGGTCCGCCGGCGATTCAGGTTCAAGTCGAGAATCCCGATCTGTGTCTGCGCTATAGCGCGCTGGTTTTCGAGAACGTCACCGTGCAGCCATCGCCGCTATGGCTGCAGCAGCGGCTCACAGCCATCGGGTTGAACCCCATCAACAATATCGTCGACATGACGAACTTCGTGATGGCCGAGTTGGCGCAGCCCATGCACGCGTTCGATGCCGACCTGCTGAAGGGCGATACCATCTTCGTGCGCCAGGCGCACGCGGGCGAGCGGTTCCGCGCACTGAACGGCGAAGAATACACGCTGGACCCATCGAACCTGGCAATCGCCGACGCGGGCGGCGCGATTGCGCTGGCGGGCGTGATCGGCGGCCTCGATAGCGCCATCGGCCCGGATACCAGGCGCGTCGTGCTGGAGAGCGCCACCTTCCAGGCGGCGTCGATTCGCAAGACTTCCTCCGCCATCAAGCTGCGGACCGACGCTTCCATGCGGTTTGAGAAATCGCAGGACCCCGCGAATACGGTCCGCGGTATCGCGCGCGCTATCGAATTGCTGCAAGAGGTCTCGCCGGGCATCCGCAGCGTTGGCGGAGTGGCGGACGCCCGCAAGGAGATTCCACCGCCGCAGCCCATCGATCTGCCGCTGGCGTGGCTGGAACGCAAGCTGGGCCGCGCCATCGCAGCCGGCGAGGTGCGCGGAATTCTGGAACGGTTGGAATTTGGCGTGACCGAGCCGAGGCCGGGCGTGTTCCGCGTGACGGTTCCTTCCTGGCGCGCCACCAAGGATATTTCCATCAAGGACGATCTGGTGGAAGAAGTGGGCCGCATGGTGGGGTACGATTCCATCGCGCCCCAGGCTCCTCTGGTGGCCGCAGCCGTGCCGCCTGCGAATCCCGAGCGCAAATTTCAGCATGAAGCGCGCGATCTTTTCGTGGACCTGGGCTTCACCGAGGCGTACAACTATTCGTTCATCGGCGAGGAGACCGCGCGTGCGTTTGGTCTGGACCCGGCGGCGCATGTGCATGTGACGAATCCGATTGCGTCCGACCAGGCGCTGATGCGAACCTCGCTGCTGCCAGGCATTTGGAAGAACATCGCGGAGAACAGCAAGCACCGCGACGCCTTCCGCTTGTTTGAAATCGGCATTGAGATTCATAAGCGCGAAGCCGGGCTGCCGGATGAAGTTCCGCATTTGGCGGCGGCAATTTACGAACGGCATGGCGATGGCTCGGCGGGTCTGTTCGAAGCGAAGCGCGCCGCCGAATGCCTGATGCCCGGCGCGGAGGCGGTTCCAGCCGAAGCCGCGCCCTACGAGCATCCGGCCCGGTCCGCGAACATCGTGTGGAAGGGCGAGCGCGTTGGGCGGTTATTCGAGCTGCATCCCTCCCTCATCGAAACGGGGCGTGCGGCGCTGCTCGATTTGGATCTGCGTCTGGTTCGTGCTCTGGCGTCGGCCGCGGAGGTGAAGTACACGCCCGTGCGGCGCTATCCATCGAGCGCCTTCGATCTTTCGGTGATCGCGGGGCTGCGCGAACACGCTGGAGTGCTGCAGCGCAAGCTTGCCGGGTTCGCCGGGCCGCTGCTGGAATCGGTGCAATACCTGTTTCAGTACGTGGGCCCCCCCTACGACGCCGGCCAGAAAAGCGTGTCATTCCGCGTTACCGTGGGGTCGGCGGAGCGAACGCTGTCGTCCGATGAAGTGACCGCGGTCCGCGAAGCCATCATCGCCGGTATGCGCGAGTTGGGCTATGAACTGAGAGTTTAACGCTGAGCTTAATGCTGAGCTTGACGTTGAGTTTAACCCAGGGGCATGGCCGAGTTCCAAATGGCGCTTGCCGGCAGGGCAAAGAGATTGGAACCGAACGGCACAGCGTCGCTGCCCGTATAGAGCACGATGCCGCGATGGAACCGCGTGCCGGTCATCTCGGCCAACGCGCGCAGGCCGTTGAAGTCGTGACCCGTCACCGTGGCGCTGGCCTTCACTTCGATGCCGACAATCGCGCCCGCGTCGCTCTCCAGCAGGAAATCCACCTCCTGGCCCGAGGCCGTGCGGAAGTGGAAAAGTTGCGTTCGGGTGGCGCTCCACCCTGCCTGTTTGAGAAGCTCAATGGCGACGAAATTTTCGAGTAATCCGCCGCGCACTACGGTCTCCTGCCGGAGCCGCTCCGCGGTGAGGCCCAGCAGCGCCGCCGCCAAGCCCGTATCGTTGAGAAACAGTTTCGGCGTCTTGATCAGCCGCTTGCCCAGATTGGTGGACCACGCGGGTATCAAGCGCGTCAGGAAAGTCGCTCCCAACAATGTGAAGTAGCGCTTTAAAGTGGTCTGCGGGATAGCGAGGTTGCGCGCCACCTCGGCGAAATTGACCAGCGATCCCACGCGTCCCGCGATGAGCGCCAGCACTCTCGGCAGCGCGGCCAGATTATCGATCTGCGCGATTTCCCGGACGTCCCGCTCGAGAATGGTCAGAATGTACGAGCCGAACCAGGCCCTGCGGCGCTCGGGATCGGTGCGCTCCACGGCGGACGGAAATCCGCCGCGAAGAATTCGACTCAGAATGTCGTCTGCCGCGGCCCCGCGCGTGGGCAGCGCCGCGGCGAACGCAGCATCGATGAAACTGGCCTGTGCGCCGGCCAATTCTCCCTCGGAGAATGGCCAAAGCGTCAGAACCTCCATGCGGCCTGCCAGCGAATCGGAAAGTTTCGGCAGCACAAGAATGTTGGCTGAGCCCGTCAACAGGAAGCGGCCGGGGCTGCGGTCACGGTCGACCGCCGCTTTGATCGCGACGAACAGCTCCGGCGCGCGCTGGATCTCATCCAGAACCACGGGTCCATCGAGGCCGGCGAGGAAGCCGGCCGGGTCCGTCTTGATAGCGCTCAACACGGCCGCATCGTCGAGGGTGATGTACTGAGCCGGGTGGTCCGTCGCGGCAATGTGACGGGCGAGCGTAGATTTGCCACATTGCCTGGCGCCATGCAGCAAGACGACTGGCGTGTCGCCGAGGGCCGCAAGAATGGCCTTTTTTAAGAATCGCCCGTGAAGCGGATGATTATCATCCATATACTGGATGATAGCATAATATACTTTAGTTTGTTTGGACTAGGGGAGATAATTAAGATCGCCCATATAGTGGATGATAATCAGCCAGTTAGTGGATTATTTAAAAAGCTATGTATTTGCACTAACTTACGCTCATTTTGATGAGCTGCTCCGCGTTTTTCAGCGCCTCGGCTGTAAGCGTCTGTCCGGACAACATGCGCCCGATTTCCCGCGTCCGCGCCGCCGCGTCCAGCTCCTCAATCGCCGCCACCGTCCGCCCGTTCAACTCCCGCTTCTCCACGCAGTAATGATGGTCCGCGAACGACGCCACCTGAGGCAAATGCGTCACGCACAGCACCTGGCTGGTGGATGCCAGCTTCTTCAGCCGCCGCCCGATTCCCTCTGCCGCCCCGCCGCCCACGCCCGCATCCACTTCGTCGAAGACCAGCGTCCGCATACTGCCGGACCTGGCCCCAGCAGGCGCAGGCAGGCACGTCTTGAGCGCCAGCGCGATGCGTGAAATCTCGCCGCCCGACGCCACCTTCTCCAGAGCCTTCGGCTCCTCACCCAGATTGGGCGACGCCAAAAATTCCACCCGATCCGCGCCCGCCGCCGACCACGCCGCCGCGGCTGCCACTTCTACGCGGAACACCGTCCGCTCCATAGCCAACTGTGCCAATTCCGCTACCACGCGCCGCTCGAGCTTGCGCGCCGCCGCCCGCCGCCGCTCCGTCAACTCGCCCGCCGCCTTCTCGAACTCCGCCGCCGATCGCTGCCGCGTGCGCCGCAGCTCTTCCATCCGCCCGGCGGCATTTTCCACCGACGCGATCTGCCGCCGCACATCCTCCAGAAAGCCGAGCACCTGCGCCACCGACTGCCCGTATTTCCGCTTCAGCCGCGAGATGGCCTCGAGGCGCGACTCCACTTCCTCCAGCCGCCCCGGATTCGCCTCCAGCCGCGACACGTAGTCGCGCAGCGTGTACGACGCCTCCTGCAAGCTCAAATCGGCCGCCTTCAGATGCTCGCGCAAATCCGCCAGCGAGTCGTCGATACGGCACAGCTCATCCACGCGCTTGGCCGCCACCCGCGCCAACGAAACCGCCGATTCCTCCGCGCCATACAGCGCCGCATACGCCGCGCTGGCCGCCTCTTCCAGCCGCTGCACGTTTTGCAGCACGCGGCGTTCGTTCTCAAGCGCCGCCTCTTCCTCGACATCGAGCCCCGCGCTTTCGATCTCTTTGCGCTGGAACTGCCACAGGTCCAGCAGCCGCAGTTTCTCCTGTTCGGACCGCTCCAGCTCCTCCAGCTCCACGGCTGCCGCGCGCCACTGCTCGTGGATTCCGGCCACGCGCTCCAGCAAGTCGCGATATCCGTCCGAGGCATCGAGCAAATCGCGCTGCGCTTCCGCCGAAAACAATAGTTGTTGATCGTGTTGTCCGTGAATATCCGCCAGAAACGGCGCCAGCTCCTTGAGTAGCGAAACTGAAACCGGGCGGCTGCCCACAAAGGCCCGCGATTTGCCGCCCGCCAGGATTTCGCGCTCCACCAGCAGCTCGCCGTCTTCGATATCGAGGCCCGCCGGCTCCAATAAATCCCGTATGCGGGCCGCCCCGCGCACATCGAAAATGCCCGCCACGCGCGCGCGCTGTTCGCCGGTGCGCACCATCTCCGCCGACCCTCGCGCGCCCAGCAGCAGCCCCAGCGCATCCACCACGATGGATTTCCCGCTGCCCGTTTCGCCGGTCAACAGGTTCAGCCCCGCATGGAAGTGGACGCGCAGCCGCTCCACTACGGCGTAATTTTCTACCACCAGCTCCAACAACACTCTGTGCAGATTATAGCGGAGAGATTTTTCGACGCCTCACTTCACGTACAGCGGCAGCCCCGTAGAGCAGAACTGCCGGCCGCCCGCCGTAGCGCAAACGGCGACTTGGGTCGATCCGCCTCCGCCCGCAGCCGCTGGAACGGCAACGTTCACCTGCTGCACGCCCGCAATCCCCGGCGCCGGACCCGCATATAGCGGCGTCAGGTTCACCTGGCTGCCAATCACCGCCGTCACCGCGGCGTTAGCCGGAATGCCGGTGAGGTAGATCTGCAGGATACTTCCAGCGCTCGCCGCGCCCCCCGGCCCATTCACGCTGTTGTCCTGGTTCAGCACTCCGTTCGCGAAGATCGCCGGCCACGCAGCCGATACCGGCAGCGTCTGCGGCGCACTGCTCGCGCCATCCACCGTCACCACCATGGTGCTGGACGTTTGCGATGCCACCTCTGCCGGCACTTGCAGATTGATCTGCGTAGCGCCGCTGTAGAGTAGCGTGGCCGGATTACCGTCGAACGTCACTGCCACGTTCTTGCCCGCCAGATTCGACCCGAGCACGGTGCTCAGCGAACCGCCCACCAGGGGCCCGGATGTGAGGCTGGCCGCGTTTACAACCGAACTCACGATCACTGAAGGCGTAGGCGCCGGAGCGGGCGTACCGCCTGTTCCGCTCGTGCTCGCCGCCGTCACCGTGAGGGTTACCGGGAATGTCTGACTCCCCGCCAGCGAACCGGCGCTTACGACGACGTTCGCCGTATAGGTTCCCGCCGCCAGACCCTGCGCGTTGCCTCTGAGGATGATGGTGCCGCTGTTCTGGCCCGAAGTGGGACTCAGCGTCAGCCAGCCCGAACCCTGGTTATACCCGACGGTGGCGCTCCAGTTCATGATGCCGCCCGCGACGTTATCCACGGCGATGTAGACCTGGCTGACGCTCAAGCCTCCCGAAACCGCCGTGAGACTGAGCCCCGAAGTGGACGCCGAAAGCTTGGGAAAGTATCCGGCCTGGCAGTCGCCCACAATGCTGCAATCGGACGGGGGAGTAACCGCCTCAAACCTTGGCACAGGCGCCGTGGCGGACGCCGTAAGCAGCGTCGAAACCGGCGCGAACGAAATTCTCTCCTGCGCAACCGCGGGCGCGGTCACGTTCGGAAGAGCAATGAACGTGGGAAACTGCGCGTCTTCCACCGCGTTCGGGTTCGCGTCCATTACCTGATACACCGCGATGCCCGCGCCGTTGGTGAGCGGCGCCGGGTTGGCGCCGTTGAAGACTCCGCCGCCGGCCGGCAGAGCGGTCACATAGCCGCCCGCGCCGGTGCTGTCGGTATACTGCACGCGCGCCAGCAGCAGCGTGCCGCTGCCCGGAACATATTCGCCGCCGCTCTGCGTGCCGCCCAAATCGCCGCCCGCTGTGGGAATGGCCGCATCCGACCCGGCCACGAAGTCGGGAACATAGACCGTCGCGTTCGACGGGAAGCCCGAATAAGTCACGATGAACCGCGTGCCCGTATCGTCCGACCCGCTTTGCACCTGGAATGCAGTGGCGAAGCCTTCGGTGACGCGCGTCGATGCAAACGCCGTCTGCGCCGCGAACAGGTTCGACAGCGTAATGGTGGATGGCACAGGCGAGCCAACGCACGTAATGCCGGTGCTATAGAGCGTCGCGTAGAGACCGGTTTGCACATAAGCCGCCGCTACGCTGCTTTGCGTGAGCGGAAACGGGCTGGAAATGCTGGCGTTGATGGATGTCTGCCCGGAGAATGCGAACTGGTACGCGGCGATGCGCACGCTGGATATTTCCAGGTTGAAGGCGCCGCTCGCCGGGACGGTTACGTTGAGACCCTGAAATGCGATGTTGTTTCCGGCGATTGTGCCGGGGATGCCTGTGGGGGTTAAGCCGCTGCCTGAATCGACCAGCAGAACGGCGTCAAGCGCGTGATTGTTGGCGTCTATCCGGTTGGTAATGGCGACCGGCAAGAATAGCGTGAGATTGCCCGAAACAACGGCGGCGGCGGGATAGTTGGAACATTGGAAAATGATGTTTCCCAAGCGTTCCGTAAGCCCTTCCG
Source organism: Bryobacteraceae bacterium (assembly GCA_049522755.1). Taxonomy (GTDB): domain Bacteria; phylum Acidobacteriota; class Terriglobia; order Bryobacterales; family Bryobacteraceae; genus PALSA-243. The sequence goes on from JBEKNN010000037.1 coordinate 24,222, forward strand.
CACGGACCTGAGCCGGTACGGAAGAAACAGTACACTGCCCCGAGGAGGCCGGTGATTGAGCGTAAGTAGCGCAGATTGATAGAGATATAGCGGCAAGCGACAGACTGAGGCGCTTACCATTCGGAATAAGGAGTGCCATCAAGACTTATTTTATCCGAATTACTATGAATGTCAAAGATTCCCGGTTCGGATTGGTTGATCGCCTGGCTGGCATCTTCCATCACAATTTTCCACTCATCGGTGTTCGTAATCGGGTCGAGCGGCATCTTTTTGAGGTAACCGTCGGAGACCAGATCCTGCAGCGTCTGCGGGGCTTTTTCCTTGTCGTAGGTATAGTTGTCGATCACTGTGCGCAGCGTGAAGAGATTGTTCTTGAGCACGCTCTCTTTGGCGCGGATGATCGACTTCTGATAGATGGGGATGGCGATGGTGATGAGGATCACGATGATGGTGATCACCACCATCATCTCGACAAAGGTGAAGCCGAACTGGCGTCTGGACCGGCTGCGCAGGCCCACTTTGCTCAGCCCCTGGGCCCGCGCCACTTTTTCAGTAATCCGAGTATGCTCGCCCATTGCCATCTTTCTGCGTGGTCTTGCTGTACACATCGAACACATTCTGACCGCCAAAACTTTGCGATGTGGGGTCGTCCTGATCGCTGCGCAGACCCCATTCGGTGGAGTGCGTGAACGGGTCCACCGGAATGCGGCGCAGGAATTTGAGCTTCTTGCCGTCCGGACCAGGCAGCTTCACCCCTTCGACCAGGATCTCCAGGTTTTCGGGAAAACAATCCGTACCCACCTTCACCTGTCCCAGGTAGGCTGCGTCGCACATGTCTTTGTATTTGTCGATGGCGTGGCGCATATCGTCCAGATCGTAGCGCAGCTCGCGCTCGCGCTGGGTGCGCACCTTCGAGCGCGCCAGCGGCACGGCCATGGAACTCAGAATCAGCATGATGGTGAACGCCACCACCAATTCCACCAGGGTAAGACCGCGTTGCCCTTTACGCCGCATACTTCTATTATTTGACCAATTATTTGACATTGACGGTCAACTGCGGGGTGCCGGTTGCGGCCGCCTCGCCCTTCGAATTGCGCAGCGTCACATTGGGCGCGGTGATCTGCGTCGTGCCCTTCCCAACGGCCGAGAAACTCAGGTTGAGCAGCGTGCCGCTGCCGTTAGCGAACGACCCCGCCGGGAGGCTGAGTTGAACCGCGGCGGCGCCGGCATCGTTCTGTATGTTTTTAGTGAGCTTGCTCATTAAATCGCCAGCAGTGACGTCGTTCAGCTTCAAGACCTTGGGATCGAAGACCACTTGAATGGGCGCGGCTGCGATATCCGAAGCGTTGTCGAGCATCAGCGACACGGTAAAGTTTCCGCCCACCGTGGTTTGAACCGGCGTTGGCGCGAAGCGCATTACCGCCGGGCTTGCTGCGGATGCCGGCGCAGTGGCCGGTGGCGCAGTGACGGGCGGCGCAGTGACGGGCGGCGCAGTGGCCGGTGGCGCAGTAGCCGGTGGCGCAGTGGCGGGCGGCGCAGTAGCCGGCGGAGCGGTCATGGGCAGGTTGACCGGGGAAGGTACGCCGGGCGGCAGCGCTGCAGCCGCAGCCGCTATCGGCGGCGTGGACGCGGCCGGGACTGCCACGGGCGCAGGGAATGCCATGGCCGCGGGTGCAGGTGCAGCCGGCACGGTTATCACGTCTGCCGGCAGAGGCGCGTAATTGATTTTCACCGTCTGCGTATTGCCCACGGCAACGGCGCGCAGGTTTTCCTCGGTGAAATCCGGCTTGCGGATGATATGCGGAATCACCACGATAATGACGTCGTCCTTGTTGTGATCGACGTTCGAACCTTTGAAGAGATTGCCCAGCAGCGGAATGCTGGAGAGCCCCGGAATACCGGTGATGGTCTTATCGTCCTGCCGCGTGACCAGTCCGCCGATGATGGCGGCTTCGCCCTCCCTCATCCGAATGTCGTGCTCGATTTTGCGCTGCCCGATAATGGGCTGGTTGATGCCGCCCAGGTTCACCTGGCCGGTTACGCTGGTGATGTTCAGCAGCATGTGCATCGAGACTTCGGTATCGGAATGAACGCGCGCCGTCAGCTCCACGTTGACGCCCACGTCAATATACTGGAACTGCGTATTGACCAGCGGGTTGATGCCTACGCCGCCGACGCCCGGCTGAAAGCTGCCGGAGGCGGTGGGCTCGCGCTCGCCGATATTCAAAGTGGATTTTACATTATCCACCGCGCGCAACTCGGGCGCCTGCAGGACCGTGGTATCGGCGTCGCTTAAAGAGGCCTGCAGCAGCGCGCTGGGAAGGGTGGTCGAAAAGTCGGCGCTGGCTATGTGGCCCAACTCGGAAAGAGGAATGGCTGCGGCGGTGGTCCCGGTGGTGGTTCCGGTGGTGGTGGTCGGGGTAACGGCGGTGGTGGCGGCGGTGCTGGTTGACGTCGTAGTGGCCGTGGTAGTCGTTCCGGTGGTGCTGTTCTGGACCTGAATGGAAGCCCGCGGCGTGAAATTGAAGGGTACGCTGAGGCCGGTGGAGGCGATGGCGGCGGTAATCTGCTGGTTGAAAACCTTGCTGGCTTCGATCACCAGAATGTCGATCAACACTTCCGCGCGCGGCTTGTCGAGATCGCGAACGATCTTCGCGGCCAACGCCACCTTATCGGCCTCGCCGCGCACCACGATGGCATTTTGCGCGGTATCGGGGAACACCTTCGTCAGCTCAGGGACGGTGCGGACGGCGTTGACCACTTCCTGCATTTCCTGCGGGCCGCTGGCGTTGTGCAGGTAGAAGGTCCGCATCACCTGCTCTTCATAGTCGCGCCGCTTGGTGGGGTTATCGTTGGTGACGAAGATGGTATTCGACGAAAGCGCCTTCCAATAGGATTTGCTGAGCACGGCGATGTAATCGAGCGCCTGATCGAGCGTGAAGTTATCCCACTCCACGGTGAAGCCGTCCTTGGAAGGCGGCGTATAGTCCGGGTCCCAAATCACGTTGATGCCGGCATATTTACCGAGGGTTTCGAAGATCACTTTGACCTTGCCGGTCATTTTCAAATCGATCAGGCCGGGCTTCATGGGGCGCAGCTCGGGAATGGGAAGCATGCGGTCGATCTTATTCAATTCCTCCTGCTCGGCCATCTGGCCGGGCGTGAGCGCTTGAATCTGCGGCGGCGCCTCTTTGCCGGTTTGCTCGACGCGCTTGCGCTCGCGCAGAATCATTTGCTGCGTTTCCTCGAGTTCCTGCGCGGCGATGATCAAACCCGGGCTGATGGCATAGGCCTTCTGGAATTCGAGAAGCGCTTCACCCAGTTTGCCCTGGGCGCGGATGCTCAGGCCTTTTTCGACGTGGGATTGCGAGGCGTGGAACCGGCCCCGGTCCGCAGCCATCTGGTAAACCAGCTCAGCCGGATCTTCGGAGAGCGCCTTCTCGTAGCAATCGAGGGCTGCGTCCCATTCCTTCTTAGCCTCGTGGACTTGTCCCTCAGAAAGGAATTTGTCGCCTTTCTTGGTCTTCGCCTGCAGCGGCGACATTGGCCCGAGCAGCGCACATGAAACAATAACTGCGACTAACCGATTGAAAAATGACATGTTCCCGTTCTTAGCAGGGCATGGCTGCGGCATATGTTAAGATAAAATGCAATTCCGCGGACCCAGCCCTTCTAAAGTCATTGACGAGATTGGGCTTCCGGGCGTGGAGGCCAAATCTTGGCGGACAGAGACGCTTCTATCAAAATTCTTAGCGACAACCGGCAGGCCAGCCACAATTATTTCCTGTTGGAGCGGTTCGAGGCCGGCATGGTGCTGACCGGAACCGAAGTCAAAGCCGCTAAGGACGGCAAGGTACAACTCAAGGAAGCTTACGCCAGCGTGCTGGGGAACGAAGCGTGGCTGATCAACCTCCACATCAGCCAATATTCGCACGGCAACCGGGAAAACCACCCCCCGGTGCGCAACCGCAAGCTGCTGCTGCACCGCCGCGAGATCGACAAACTACAGGTGGAGACGCGCGAAAAAGGCCTGGTGCTGATTCCCACCAAAATGTACCTGAAGCATGGCCGCATCAAATGCGAAATCGCCGTGGCCAAGGGCAAGAAGCTGCACGATAAGCGCGAGACGGAGCGGGCGCGGACGGCGGAAGCTGAGGCGCGGGCCGAGATGCGCAGGCGGGCTTAGGGCTGGCCGGGCGGCATGGCGATTTCGGACCGGGCCGCCTGGCATCTGATTCGGCACGCGCCGCCACTGCCCCGGTGGCGGCGCGTACAAGAAGAACGGAGCAAACCGCCGGCAATGCAACTGCCGCTAAACAGTTTGCCATTGCGAGGGTTGCTGCAACGTGTTCCTATGCTTTAACAATGACAGCATGGCTTGCGGCTGCAAGGGGTCGATGGTGGTGCGACATAGAAGTGGGCGATTCATGGAAATACCGGCCGATTGAGAGAATCCTGGCGTATGAGCACTTCAGGCGGAGCCGCGACCGTAAGGGAGCGGTAGAATTGGCGTCACGGCCCGTGATTTACCTGATCGCCTTTGCCTGCTATGGACGCCACTTGCACGGAAGTGAATCCGGTTCCGTCGACCGCGAACAAAACGTGCCGGGAACGCCGATTCCGGATGTGGATTCGGCGCGCGCCGCAGCCGCGAGGGAACGTATGGATCAGGCCCCCTGTAACCTGGACCAGGTGCGGCGCGACGCGGTATTGGAAACGATTCAGGAGGTGTGTGGGCATCGTGGCTGGAGTTGACCCGTAAAGCCGCTGCTGGCAGCCCACGTGCGCAGCAATCATGTGCATACTGTAGTGGAAGCGGAGGTTCCGCCAGAGCGCGTGATGAGCGATTTCAAAACGTATTCCAGCCGCCGTCTGAATCGGATGAGGCTGGATGAACCGAACCGGAAGCGATGGGCGCGCCATGTCAGCACACGATGGCTGTGGAAACCAATCACGCCACCAGTGCACGTCTCGGCGGCCATCCAGTATGTGGTGGAGAGCAGGGCGAAGCAATGTCCGTGTTCGAGTCTCACGAGGATTAATCGCATGTGCGGCATCCGCTCCCTTACGGTCGCGGCTCCGAATCACCGCTTCTACGCTCGTCCACTTCTATGTCGCGCACCCGGGGTCGATTCCTGTAGACTGTTGAAACTAAGGGGAAAATAAACTTCGAGTTGCTGTGACCCGCTCACACACTTAGAAAACGGTAGCCACTTAGCCCCCGATTTCAGCTACTTGCGAATTTGAGAGTCTCCTAGTTCGCGATGCACCGTTTTCATCGTCGCTAGTGTCAGACCCGTAGGGGCTGAAATGTTGGGTCACAGCAACTCCAAATTTATTTTCCATTTGTTTTCAGTACCTTGCGAGGATTGGGGCCTTGCAGCCGCAAAGCGCAGTGCCACTGTAGAGGCGTAGGAAGACGTTAGAGCGAACCCCTCGCATGCATCTGCTGGCGGCAGTTGCCTCGCTGGGCCGTTTGCTCCGTTTTTCTAGTGCGCGCCGCCACAAGGGCAGTGGCGGCGCTGCCGAATCAGATTCGCGCTACGCGAGTTTGCGCCCGCAAAGCGTCGGTCAAGGCAAGACTGTCGATAAACTTGGCCGAGTGCTACGTCGTCGTCTCTGTTCCTGCAGTAAGCTATTCGGCATCGGCTCTCGGGCGCGAACAAATTCCGTCTGAACCCCACCTCCCTCAGAATGCTGGCATCGGCCAAGCTGACGCCGCAACGTGAAGCGCTGGCAGGGCGGCGACCAGTACCTCCGCTGGGTGGCCAGCGGACTACTCTGGGTCGAGTCCCGTTGGAATCGGGATGGTCCACCGTTGCTGTTTCAACTAAAAGGCGGGCATCTTCACCCAACGAATCACGCCCAAACACATTTTATTCTACTCATATTTTCAATAACTTACAGACAATCCACCCGAAAGAGCGACGAGCCGCGTGCTAATGTCAAATCGGATCGGCCGTTTGCGCGACCGCTCGCAAACGCCAACAGTTTTTCCCGCCAGCATTAAAAGCCATGCGGCATCACCCGCCGGATCGCGTCGCCGGCCTCGGGCGGCGCCCGGCGAAACGTAGGTTGGCCCGGCAGCCGTAACCCAAATCCTCATGTCTCTAGTCTTTCGAAGCTACAAATCCACGGCGAAACCTCGGCGTCCACAGCGAACTCAAGCCTTGCTCTCGGCCTCATCCTCGTCAAAGCTCCGCGCGATCTCCGCAGCTCCGCGCCTCCGCGTGGAACTCCCATTCCCACCCCGGCAAGGCTCCCAACCCCAACCATCTAAAGCCACTTACCGAAAATTGGTTTCGTTCCGTCAAAATCCCGACCGCCCTGCCCTCAGCCGTGCCATCCTGAATGGGTGCACTTCACCGGCCTCTGGCGCCAGAGCGACTTTCGCAAGCTCTGGACCGGCCAGGCCATCTCTCAACTTGGCTCCACCATCACCGCCTGTGGATTGCCTCTCGCGGCCGTCCTCACCCTCGGCGCCTCGCCGGTGCAGATGGGAATGCTGAGCGGCGTGAGCGGCGCCTCCATCCTCGGCTTCGGTCTCTTCGCCGGAGCCTGGGCCGACCGGGTTCGCAGGCGGCCCATCCTCATCGCGGCCGATTTGGGACGCGCCCTCGTACTGGTAACCATTCCGCTGGCGGCTCTGTTCCACCGGCTCACCATGGCCCACCTTTATATTGCTGCGGCTGCCGGCGCGGCGCTGACGGTGCTCTTCGACGTCAGTTATCAGGCGTATCTGCCGTCGCTGGTGGGCCCGGCGAATCTCATGGAAGGCAACAGCAAGCTGGTCCTGACGCAAACCATCGCGGGCGTAGCGGGTCCGGGCCTCACCGGCGTTTTGACGCAGCTCGTCACGGCGCCCATCGCCATCCTCGCCGACGCCGTCTCGTTCGTCTGCTCCGCCGTTTCAGTGTGGATGATTCGAAAGCCGGAGCCGCGCCCCCCGTGCGCGCCGCAGCGCCACATCGGCCGGGAGATCGCCGAAGGGCTCGCCGCCACGTGGCGCGACCCTATGCTGCGCGCATTATCCAAACGCACCGCCATGGCTTCCACTTTCCTCGGGTTCTTCGGCAGTCTGTATTTTCTCTTCGCCATCCGCGATCTTCGGTTGAGCGCCGCGCTGATCGGCGTCATCGTCTCCGCGGGCGGCGCGGCAAGTCTGTTGGGCGCGGTCGCCTCCCAGTGGCTGGTAAGCCGGTTTGGTTTTGGACCCACCCTCATCGCGTCGGCAATTGCGCCAGGTTTCGGAATGCTGCTGCTGCCGCTGGCTCATGGGTCCGTCGCTGCCTGCGCCGCGGTGCTCACAGCCGCGCAACTGTGCGATGTGGCGTGGCCGGTCTACAGCATCAACGAAACCAGCCTGCGGCAGGCCATTGTGCCGGATGTCATTCTGGGCCGCGTCAACGCCGCGATGCACCTGATGTTTCACGGCATTTGGCCGTTGGGAGCGCTGGTGGGCGGCATTTTGGCCGGCGCCTGCGGTGTCCGCTGCGCCATGCTGGTGGGCGCACTCGGGTTTCTGCTTTCCAACGTGTGGCTGGTATTCTCGCCTATTCGCCGCCTGCGCGCGCTTCCGCGTTATAGTATATGCTTCTAAGGAATCTATGCGCCAAATCCTGATCAGCAGCTCTTTATTGGCGGCTCTTTCGTTCACTGTCTTCATGACGGTCCGGATGGCCAACTCCGCTCCGCAGTCCAAGGCCAAGGCGGCCAAAGTCGTAACCACCGCTGCCGCCGGCTACGGTAATTCGGATGCCATCACCGAAGAGGAAATGAAGATCTACGATTACTTCCTCGCCTCCGATCAACTGGAAGGGCGGAACGTGCCATCGCGCGGCTACGATACCGCGGCCCTCTATGTGGCCAGTCATCTGGCCGAATGGGGTCTGAAGCCGGGCGGCAGCGCCACCGATACCAATGGTCCGCTGCAGCCTTACCTGATGCCGTTCGAGTTAGTCAGCCGGCAAATCGTGCCCGATGAGAGCAAGGCTTCGATTACCTCAGCGGGCGGGCGCGGCGGCGGTGGTGGGCGGCGCGGTGGCGGAGGTGGAGGCGGCGCGCGCGGCGGTGGTGGAGGCGGCGGCGGTGGAGCGCGCGGCGCAGGCGCGGCGGCCGGTCCGCGCACCACGGAATTTGCGTATGGCAAGGATTGGTCGGTGGTGGCCGCCGGCCGGGGCGGACCGCAGATGAATACGCTGCAAGTGGAAGCGAGTCTCGTTTTTGCGGGTAACGGCTACGTGATCGACAAGACCAAGACAGATCCCTACCAGGGCCTCGATGTACACGGCAAGATCGTGGTGGTGGCCGGTCTGCCCGCCGAGTTGGCTGCGCAGGAGGCAGCTGCCGCGGCGGCCGGCGGCAGAGGCGGACGCGGCGGCGGGGGTGGAGGCGGGCGCGGCGCCGCCGATAATCCCCTGGGCACGGCTTGCACGGATTTTCTGACGCCGGAACAGGCGGCGGCCAAGAATGGCGCCGTGGCGGTGATCGCCATCGCGAATTTTCAGCAGCTTAGCGCCATGGCCAATCCCAATGCCGGCGGCGGTTTTGGCGGCGCGGGTGGCGGCGGTGGTGGAGGCGGCCGTGGCGGCGGGCTCAACGGCCCCGCCTTCCAGGTTGCGAAGTTCCAGCAGACGCCGGCGTGCCCCGCCGTCCCGGCCGTCACCGCTGGTTTAGAAATGACCAACGCCATTTTCCAGGGCGAAAAGATCCCCGCGGCTCAGGTCTTCTATGCCGCCGGCGCCAACACTAAAGAGGATTCGTTTGCGCTCACCGAGGAAAAGAAAGTCAACTTGCATATCGAAGTTCACTCCGAACCGGGACACACCGAGAACGTGGTCGGCATCCTCGAAGGCGGCGATCCGGTTCTGAAGAACGAGTATGTCGTGATCAGCGCGCACCTCGATCATATCGGGCTCAGCGCGCCGCTTCCCGATGGCCACAACGTCAACAACGGCGCCGATGACGATGGCTCCGGCTCCACCGGCCTGCTCGGCATTGCCAAAGCTTACGCGGAAGGCGCGGCGAAGGGCATGCGGCCCAAGCGCAGCATCATCTTCCTATGGAACGCCGGCGAGGAAAAGGGCCTGTGGGGCTCGCAATACTTCAACGAGTTTCCGTTCGTGGATCTTAGCAAGGTGGTGGCGGACCTGAACATGGATATGATCGGGCGGACCATGAATCCGGCTTCGGTGGATGCCGATCCCACGCACAAGCTGGTGAACCCGGGCGAGATCTTGGTAGTGGGTCCCAACATCAGCAGCGACGATATGGAGAAGACCATCGAGACAGTGAACGGGAGTTACCAGAAACTGAGACTCGATCATTTCTACGACGTCACCGCGCCCGATGCCACTCACGATAACCTGGGTCCGGCAGGCAGGGGCCAGCGCATTTTCTATCGCAGCGACCATTACAACTTCGCCAAGATGGGAATTCCGATCGCGTTCTTCACGGTGGGATTGCACGTCGACTATCACCGTCCCACGGACACTCCCGAGAAGATCGATTACAAGGAGATACAGGTTGTCTCGAAGACCGTCGCAGCAGTTGGTTGGGTGCTAGCCACTCAGCCGGGCCGTCCCCAGTTGAAGAGCAGTCTCCCGGAGCAGTTGATCAAGGACATGAAGGCCGCGAAGGATCAAGGCTGGGGCAAGATAACTCCGGTGCTGGCGCCGCTGCCCGGCGAACCATACTAAGTCGGTGTGTGTGTATGCATGTGTGAATGCTTGTGGCGCACGCACCCTCGAAAACACCAAGCGAAGCGTGTGCTTTCATACCTTGCCTTGCCCCGCCGCGGGGCAGAGCAACACTCATGCGTGCAACGTTCACACTCGTGTGAACGCGCTTCGATGCTACTAGGTAGGGTATGCTTTAGCTTGCCCGGGCATTAACCAGATTGACCGTCAGACATCCTCAGGCTGCTATAACCGCCGCACTCGTCTTACTAAGTGCGGCGGCAGTCCTGTTAGTTCACTACCAGGGCTGGACTCTCTACTATGGCGATGCCGACGCCCACCTGATGATCGCGCGGCGCATCTTAGATTCGCAGAACCCCGGGTTCGAGCAGTTCGGCTCCAGTTGGCTGCCTCTGCCGCACTTGCTCATGCTGCCCTTCGTGCGTATCGACGCCTGGTGGCGCAGCGGGCTCGCGGGCGCCATTCCGGCGGCGGCCTGTTTCGTGGCCGGGGGCTCCTTCTTCTTTGCCGCCGTACGCCGCGTCTTCAATTCCACGGCCGCGGCTGTCGCGGCTATAGCGTTGTTCGCGCTCAATCCCAACATCCTCTACCTGCAATCCATTCCCATGACGGAGATGGTGTTCTTCGCGGCGCTGGCGGCGCTGCTCTATTTCACGGTTCGGTTCGGCCAGGGCGGGGGATGGCTCTGCGCGGCCGGCGCCGGGGTCGCAGCATGCGCCGGCATGCTGACACGCTACGAGGGTTGGCTCTTGCTGCCTTTCACGGCAGCGTACTTTCTGATTGCCGCGCGGCGCCGTTTTGGCCGGATGCATCGCTGGCGCGTCACGCTGGTGTTCTGCATGTTGGCGGCGGCGGGTCCTCTGGCGTGGCTTGCCTACACCTGGTGGATGACCGGCGACTGTCTCGATTTCATCCGCGGCCCGTATTCCCCGAGCGCCATTCAAGGCCGCTTCACCTATCCCGGCCTGCACGATTGGCGGCTCGCATGGCTCTACTTCCTCACTGCCGTGCAAGTCTGCTCCGGGCCCGGACTTGTGGCGCTCGGTCTGGTGGGCCTAGCCGTCAGCCTCTTCCAGCGCGCCTTTTGGCCGCTGCTGTTGCTGGCGCTGCCGCCGCTTTTCTATGTGGCGAACATGCACTCAGGGGCGTCGCCGATCTTCCTGCCCGCGCTCTGGCCGAACTCTTACTACAACGCCCGCTACGGAACCTCCGCGCTTCCCCTGCTGGCGTTGGCGGCGGCGGGGTTGGTAGCGCTGGTTCCGCCGCGGATGCGTAAGGCCGCAGCCGGCGTGGCAATTCTGGCCGGCGTGGCGTTTTGGCTCGTGCATTGGAAGCCATCCGAGTGGCCCGTGTGGCAGGAGGCAAGCGGCAACGATGCGGCGCGCCGCGAGCGCATCCGCCAGACAGCGGCATATCTCGAGCCGCGCTACGTGCGCGGAACCGGGATCGTCACTTCGTCTTATCCGCTCACCAGCGTGTTCCGCGAAATGGGTTTGCCGCTGCGCGAAGGTCTGATGGGCGATAACGGCTTGCCGTGGCTGGCGGCGGTGCAGCGTCCGGAGTTTTTCCTGAAGCAGGAATGGGCCATCGTGGAAGGCGGCGATCGGGTACAGAGCGCGATCGACCGCCTGGGGCGCTTCGGAATCACGTACACGCTGCAGAAGAAGATCGTCGTGGGCAACCAGCCGGTGCTCGAAATCTACCGGCGGTAGGCCCATCTGACTTGTGTCGTTTGTATCTCTGAGCGCCCGGCTGGCGATCTCGGAACTGCCGGGGCGATCGCCGTCCTGGATGGGCAACGGCCCGCGCGCCTTAGTCGCTAAGCTAAGCTCGGCATTTGCGGCATAATGGATGCATGGTAAGGTCGGTCGAAGGGGTCTACCGCAACGGAAAAGTCGAGTTGATGGAACCCCTGGCAGAAGCCGTAGGTTCGCGCGTTATAGTAACTTGGGTGGGAACTTCCGGCTCGGTCGATCTTCGCGATAGAGGGATCAATGAGCCTGAAGCGGCCGATCTGCGCCGTCGGCTAGCCCCATTCGCAGAGGATTGGGATCGCCCCGAAATGGCGGCTTACGATGAACTGCCGCCGCGGTGACGTGGTCCTGGTATTGTTCCCGGATTCGAACCTGCGCACCGCCAAACGGCGTCCGGCGCTGGTTGTCCAAGCGGATCGCATGGACGCAGAATTGCCCCAGACTATCGTGGCGATGATCGCCAGCAACACGGCTCGCGCCGGACACGCCAGCCGGGTGACCGTGCTTCCCGGCGGCGAGAGCGCGAAGGCGTCGGGGCTATGGATGGAGTCGGTTATCCTGACTGACAACCTCGCCATAGTGACTACTTTGCTACAACTCGGTACTCGGAGATCGACCGGGTTATCGGAAGCCTTCGCGATCTAACGGAAGTCGACGCGGCATTGCGGACCACTTTGGCGCTCTAACTGGCAAAACGGCCAATCAACATCCGTCCCCCAGCGTTAGAATGGAGAGACGTATGATCCCACACGAAATGGTCACCACCGCTTTCGACTTGCCGGGCTTCCGCATCAAGCGCAATCTGGGCGTAGTCCGCGGCATCGTGGTGCGCTCGCGGTCGCTGTTCGGGACCATCGGCGCCGGTTTGCAGACGCTGGTGGGCGGCAACATCACGCTGCTGACCAACTTGTGCGAACAGACGCGCGCGCAGGCTTTCGACCTCATGCTCCAGCACGCCGCGGCGCTGGGCGCAAATGCCGTCGTCAACGTGCGCTACGATGCCACCGAAGTGATGCAGGGCGTCACCGAGGTGCTGTGCTATGGCGCTGCCGTTCTGGCGGAGCGGGCAGAGAAGTGAAGGTTCGCTTCACCAAAGCGCACGGGGCCAAGAACGATTTTCTGCTGACCTGGCGCAGCGACGCGCCGGAGGAGAACCATGCTGCCATCGCGCGCGCGATCTGCGATCGCAATACGGGGATCGGCGCCGACGGGTGGATGCTCGTCGATCCGCCGGACGATGCCGAGGCGGAAGGCGCCATCGAGCTCTACAACTCCGACGGCAGCTCGCCGGAGCTTTCCGGGAACGGTACGCGTTGCGCGGCCGCATTCCTGATCTGGCGCGGAGATGCGCCCGGCCGCGTCCGCATACGCACCGGCGCGGGCATCAAGACGCTGCGGATGCTGCAGCGCAGCGCGCTCAAATTCGAGTTCGAAATGAACATGGGCCGCGCGCGGATCGTCGAGACTCGCTTTGCCTTGCCGCTGGCCTCGGGGAAGCGCGATGTGACGCTGGTGGATGTGGGCAATCCGCAATGCGCCGTGCCGGTTGAGAATTTCGATTTCGATTGGCGCGCCATGGGCGCCGAGATCGAGCGGCATCCACAGTTTCCGAACCGCGCCAACGCGTCGTTCTTCAAGAGCGTGGACGCTCATTCTATCGACGTCCGGTTCTTCGAGCGCGGTGCGGGCGAAACCATGAGCTCGGGTACCGGTTCTACCGGCGCGGCGGTAGCGGCGGTGGCGCGCGGGATGGCGCAATCGCCGGTGCGTGTCCTGACGCCGGCGGGTCCGCTGGATATTCGGCTGGAAGACGAAGTCTTTCTGACGGGTCCCGCGGAAATTGTGGGTGAGGGCGAGTTCTTTCTCTAGTATCTACAGTACCAAGCGGCCCAGTCAGATGCGCCGGGATAAGGAAACGCCGCGTTATGAGAGAATAAACGTTCATGGCTATTGAAGTCCAGCCTGCCATCGATGCTACAGCAAAGCTTCTCGAAGAGAAGATCAAATCGCGCCGCGCGCGTGTAGGAGTCGTAGGGTTGGGCTACGTCGGCCTGCCACTTGCCGTCGAGTACGCCAAAGCGGGGTTCACGGTCACAGGCATCGATGTCAACGAAGAGAAGGTCCGCCGCGTGAATGCGGGCGATTCCTACGTGGGCGATATCCCCAGCGCCACGCTGGCGCCGCTGGTGGAGTCCGGCAAGCTGCGCGCCACCACCGATTTTGCCGCGGTGCTCGATCTCGACACCATCAACATCGCCGTGCCCACGCCGCTGCGCAAGACCAAAGACCCGGACATGAGCTTCATCGTATCCTCGTGCCAGGAGATTGCGCGGCACTTCCACGCGGGCATGCTGATAATCCTGGAATCGACCACCTATCCGGGGACCACAGACGAAGTGGTGCTGCCGATGCTTTTGAAATCGGGCCTGGAAGTGGGGACCGATTTCTTCCTGTGCTTCTCGCCGGAGCGCGTCGACCCCGGCAACCCCAACTTCCACACTTTCAATATTCCGAAGGTGGTGGGCGGGGCGACTCCTGCGTGCACCGAAATGGGGCGCGTGTTTTACTCCCAGGCGCTCCAGCATGTGGTTCCAGTCAGCTCCACGCAGGTCGCCGAGATGGTGAAGTTGCTGGAGAACACCTTCCGCATGATCAATATCGGATTGGCGAACGAGATTGCAATGATGTGCGACCGCATCGGCATCAACGTGTGGGAAGTCATCGACGCCGCCGCCACCAAGCCGTTCGGCTTCATGCCGTTCTATCCTGGTCCAGGGCTGGGCGGCCACTGTATCCCCATCGATCCGTTCTATCTGTCGTGGAAGACCAAGCAGGCGGGCATCGAGGCGCGCTTCATCGAGCTCGCCGGATACATTAACGGCCAGATGCCCCACTTCGTGGTGGATAAGGTGCAGAACGCGCTGAACGACGCTTCGAAGCCAGTGAAAGGCTCGCACATTCACGTGATGGGCGTGGCTTATAAGCGCGATATCGACGACGTACGCGAATCGCCTGCACTCGACGTTATGATGCTGCTTATGAAGCGCGGCGCCGAGGTGACTTATAGCGATCCGCACGTGCCGCACCTGCGGTTGGATAGTGGGGAACTGACGGCAATGCCCGAGGCTACCGCGGCCGTGGCCGATTGCGCCGTGATCATCACCGACCATTCGGCATTCGATTACCGGGGTTTGGTGGAACGGGCGCCGTTGATCGTCGACACGCGCAATGCGCTGAAGGGATACAGCTCGTCTAAGATCGTGCGCTTGTAACGGGCTCTTCCTTGGGTTTTTGAGGGGCGGAACGGGTGGGGAAACACTTGGATACCGCTGTTCGCCCAAAAGAGCTATTACCAAGCCATTGACAACAGCTTGACAAACCCTCACTCTATATCTGAAAGGGGTAATTCCGTGAAGCCACTCTGCCTCGCCGCTATCTCTCTTGCGCTTCTGGCGGCTCTGGTGATCCCCGCCTCCGCGCAGCCGGTGATTTCCGCCAAATCCGGGTTGCTCTCTTACGGGGAAGGCCAGGTTCTGCTCAACGACCAGCCGGTCGAGTTTTCCACCACGCGCTTTGCCGACGTCAAGGAGAATTCCATCGTCAAGACGGGCGATGGGCGCGCCGAGGTTCTGCTCACGCCCGGCGTTACGCTGCGCATGGGCGAGAACAGTTCGTTGCGCATGGTTTCCAACCGTCTGGTGGATACTCGCGTGGAGTTGATGACCGGTTCGGCGGTAGTGGAAGCCGATATGATCGCCAAGGACACCAACGTCACGGTGGTAGTGGGCCAGGGTAGCGTGGAATTGCCGAAGGCGGGCCTATATCGCTTCAACGCCGAGCCTGCGCAGGTCAAGGTATTCAAGGGCGACGCCGATGTGGAAGTCGCGGGCCAAACCAAGGCAGTTTCCGGCGGACACATGTTAAGCCTGGCAACGGAAACGGCTTCCATCGAAAAGTTCGATACGGAAGACACGGACGATCTGGATCGTTGGAGCCACCGGCGCGGCAGTTACCTGGCGGCGGCCAATATGTCGGCGGCGCGGACGCTGGTCAGTACCGGCGGCGTACCCTCCATGTGGGGAATGGCCGGCTGCTCATCGGCTTGGGGATACAACTCCTATTACGGGATGATGACCTTTCTCCCCTGCTATGGCAGCTTGTGGAGTCCTTATGGATACCGGTTCTGGAGCCCGTATGCGATCAATCAATACTATTGGATAAATCCCCCAATGATTTACGGAGGCGGCGCGGGCCGCACGGGCACTTCTCCATCGGGAGCGGCATCGCTGGCCCGGCCGGCCACAACGGCAAGCTACCGCGGGACTTCGTCGGCTTCGGGCTCGGGGTCGTCACATGCCGGATTCGCCAACACCGGCAGCAGCAGCGGTGTTTCGTCCAGCGCTAGATCGGGCGGCGGCGGCGGTGGGATGTCAGGCGCCGGCGGCTTCTCCGGCGGCGGTGGTGGTGCTGGCGGATCGCACGCCGGCGGCGGTGGTGGAAGCTCCGGCGGCGGACACCGCTGATCTCAACGTAACGTAGGACAGGCCGCCTGGCCTGTCACGTTCTTTTCGCAGCCCCCGTCATCAGCGCGCGGCCATGTGGGACAGGCCTCCCGGCCTGTCGGGTTCTTTCGCAGCCATCCTCATCTGGCCAGCGCGCTTAACGCGAACCGTTCCGACGCAAGCCTCATCTCCCGTTCGCCAATAGCACCTTGCCCCCGCTCCGCAGCACTACATGCAACGCCGCCTCGCCCACCAATGCGGTGAACCGTGGCATCTGGTCCTGATCCGCCACAATGTAGGTCCGCTCCGGCCCGAGCCACATTCGCTTCCACTTCTCGTCGGTCAAAAACACGTCTGGAGCGCCCGGCGCGTACGACCCGTAAACCAGGTTATTGAACCGCCCGTTGAGCAGCCACGCATTGCGGTCCGTATAAAAGAAAACCGAGGAGAACGTGTAGTAGTGGTGATCGATCACCAGCGTCCCCGCCGGCGACCGCAGCAGCGCCTCCGCCAGCGGCCGCGACGATAGATACGGATCGAACGTCACCAGCGCCATCCGCGCGGCGTGGAAGAACAGCGCCATCATGGCCGCGGCCGCCAGGAATGCCGTACGCTCGCGCCACAACATCAGCCCCAGCAGGCCTATCGTGAACGCCACTCCCGCTACCAGCAGCGGCGCGCGCAGATATGCGAACGACTGGATCGTCAGGTCTTCCATGTGCCCCAGCGACAGCGTATAGACCCCCGGATTGTGGCTCAGCGCGCTGGCAATATCGCCAGGAGCTGGAGTGTTGCGGACCAGGAACCACAGCGTGAATACCGCCAGCGCCGCGCAGGCCGCCACCAGCGCCAGCGCACGCGTCCCCCATTTGATCCAGTTCCCGCCCGCCGCCATGGCGCATCCCAGCAGCAGCGCCAGCGCCGGATAGCAGGGCATCGAATAATACTCCTGCGTGGTGGAAAACGTAAAGAAGACCAGTACGAAGCCGGTCCAGCATAGCGCCAGCAACCTCATCCGCCCGCCACGGTCCACGCTGCTCCCAACCGTCGTCCGGTAGGAAAGCTTCAGCGTCGCCGGAAGGTAGACGCTCCACGGAAACAGCCATAACAGGTGGAACAGCCAGAACCATAAGCGCGGCACGGTGTTGTAATCGTGCGGATAGCGCAGATCCAGAAATCGCAGCAGTTGCTCATTGATGAAGAAGAACCAGAAGAACCCGTGATACTCCCCGGGCGCGCTGTGCATGGTGAAGTCGAAGTATGGTGGATTGCGCAGTATCGCCAGTACGTGCCACGGCGCCGCGACCGCCAGAATGATAGCGATGCCGCTCCACGGCCTGAGCCGCTTCCAGGTCTTCTTCGAGAAAAGCTGCCGGGTGAAGAGCAGATAGAGCGCCGCCGCCGCCACCGGAAAAACAATCCCGATGAGGCTCTTCAGCAGCAAACCGATTCCCAGGCTGGCCGCCATCGCCGCAGCCCACAACCGCGGCCTCGCTTCGCGCTCGTCCATCACGCGCAGAAACGCCCACAGCGACAGTGCGATGGACGCCGTCTCCATCACGTCGGGAATCTGGATGCGCGTGAAGAGAAACAGCCCGATGCACGTCGCCATGCACAGCCCCGCATAGAAGCCCGCGCGCCGTCCAAACGCCCACACGCCCATCGCCGCCGTGAGCCACGCCAAGCCGATGGACGCCAGCGCCACCGGAATGCGCGCCGCCCAATCGTGTACGCCAAAAACCTGGTAGCAGATGGCGATCAGCCAGTAGATCAGCGGGCCTTTCTCGAGATAGGGAACGCCATCGAGGCGCGCCGTCACCCAATCGCCCGACGTCAACATGCTCCGCGCGATTTGCGCCTGAACCGCATCCACATCGTCCATCAGCGAGGGCGGCGAAACGATGCACCCAAGGTAAATCGCCGCCGCGATCAGCGCCACCGCTAAGTAGACGTAAAGATTCCCTCGGCCATCCTGGGACTGCTTTCCGAAACCGGCGCCGTCTGTATTCCCCATCTCTTCATCCATAGGAACAGGATCATCAACCCCCACAGATGATAACCGACATTCGCGCGCCGTTCGAAATGGCGGCGCATCAAAGCCTCCATCGCCGCCGGACGAAACAGTTGCCCGTGCGATGCCGCGCCCCAAGCCAGCGTATCCTGCAGGATCTGCCGCAGAGGCCCGCGCAGCCATTCGTGCGCCGGAAAATCGAAGCCCATTTTCTTCCGCCGCAGGACCCTTTCCGGCAGCCTGCCACGCATCAAATGCTTCAGCACTACCTTCTGCTTCGCGCCGTGCATCTTGAATTCCGGCGGCAGCGTGGCCGCGAATTCCACAATGCGGTGATCGAGAAACGGCGGACGCACTTCAATCGAATGCGCCATGCTCATGCGATCCACTTTGGTCAGAATATCGTCGGGCAGAAAGTAGCGTTGATCGAATTCCAGATACCCCGCGAAACATGTGCGCACGCCGCGCAGAATGCCGTTCAGCGTATCCGGCAGAGGCGCGTTCACAAGCTGCCGCTTCTCTTCATCTGAAAACGTCCCATTCCAGTAGACATGCGCGCGCGCCGGCGGCATGCGGCAGCCCTCCAGGAATCGCTTGGCCATGTACTCCAGGCCGATCTTCTCATCCGACACCGGCCACCAGTTCAATGCCGCCCGCCCAGCACGCAGCGCGAAATCCGGCAGCGCGCGCATTGGGCGCGCCAGCTCGTTGGCGCGATAGGTGAGGTAACCGCCGAACAGCTCATCGGCCGCTTCACCGCTCAGCGCCACCGTGGCGCTCTGCCGCGTGAGCTTGGAAAGAAACCATACCGGCAGCGCCCCGCCATCCGCGTCCGGTTCGTCGAAGTAGTAGCCGAACTGCTCGATGGCGCCGGCCAAATCGTTCTCGGGAGTCAGATCGAGCTCTTCATGCTCGGTCCCATACTGCGCCGCCACCTCGCGGATGTACGCTGTTTCGTCGAACTTGCGCCCCCGGAACGAAATCGAAAATGTCTTCAACCGCGCGCTGGACGCCGCCGCGGCGTAATGCAACACCGTCGAGGAATCGATGCCGCCGCTCAGCCACACCCCTAGCGGCACATCCGACAGCAAATGCTCGCGCACCGATTGTTGCAGCAGCCCGTCCAGCTCCGCGGCCGCATCGTCCAGGCTCACCCGCGATCTGCCGTGCGGTTGTGGCGCCGCTGCCGGCAAGATGCACGTGCCCGGCAAGCTCCAATAAGCTTCCGAGCGAACCGCGCCCTCGCGCCATTCCAGCCAGTGCCCGGGACGAAGCTTTTCCACGCCCTCCACCAGCGTCAGCGGCCCCGGAACGTAATTCAGCGCCAGGTAGCAATCCAGGGCCTCAAGACAAATCCTCCGCTCGATCTCCGGATGCACGAAGATCGCCTTCAGTTCCGAGCCGAAGTAAATATCCTGCCCGCGCCGCGCGATATACAACGGCTTGATGCCCATGCGGTCGCGCGCCAATACGAGCCGCCGCGTGGACT
>JBEKNN010000038.1:0-43644 GCA_049522755.1 Bryobacteraceae bacterium
GCATGTCAGTAGTAAACGCCAGCAGTACTACCATCAACGGTACGGCTTGGCACGCGAGTGGGTCTGGTAGCGGCCGCATCGTATCCCCCGTTCTACAGGTCAGTCTGCCGTCCTTTGGGACGACGGACGACGTTTCCAAAGACGATATTCCGGTCAGAAACGACCACGATGACTACTGGTTTTGGCAGCCAACGGGTGCCGCCGGCCCCGTCGAGTGCGCGAAGAACTGCAAAGCCGCCACCGTGGGCGCGTGTCTGGTGGTTACCGACATTCAACTGGTGGTAGTAACGTCGGACAACGGAGTGGCGACGGCGGATTTCGCGGGAGCCACGTCGGCAGCTTCGCAGACTGCGCGAGCTAAGGCATAACGCAGGTGCGGGTTTAGGATGCATGCGGGAAAGACCCGGCTTTGGGTTTAGGTCGGACCTTTCCTTACTTGCATCTAGTTAAGTTAGTGTCTGTGTCCGCAAAGGGTTCTTCGTGCAACAGCCTGCCCGAACTATTGGACACGCGCCGGGCGTAAGACACTGAGAAACTGTGAAACAATGGATTGGCAGGCGAAAGCGCCTGCCCCACACAAAAGACGATAGCCCTATTGGCCGTCTGTTGCCGTGGCCGGCAGCGGATTCATTCCCTCGGGGAGAATTGGACGTGCGCGCTCCACGCGCCACTGTACGCCGCCCATCGCATCGCGCTCGGTTCGCGTCACGCGTAAGTCACCCTTCGCCAGGTAGTTCAGGTGCACGTAATCGAACGCCAGGCCGGCTGACGCCATCAGCTTCATGTAATCGCCGTGCGCGGTCTCGTCCGGCGCCTCCGTGTAGGCTGCGTCCCATGTCACATCCGCCGACAGGCCGCCCACGCCGCCGCTGCCCGGGGCAGGGCCCGCGCCGCCTTCTCCACCCGCCGCCGCACCGCCCGCCGCCGCTCCGCCGCGTCCGCCGCCGCCGGCCGTTCCCTTGAGCCCCATGTAAATGCGAATGCCGTTGACGATCGGCTGGAACATATCCTTCGGCTGCCACCGCTGTCCGAATCGCTCATAGCGCGCGTTCATGCGCTCTTCGAGCGGCAGCAGCCCCGGCACCGTGCGTTCAGCCTCCACGATTCTGTCCTGAATGGCGTACGCCACCTCTTTGCTGTACGGATGCTGCTCGTCGCGCAGATACCCCATGCTGGTGAACCAGCCGCGCGGGATCCACCATGCGCGCCCCGAATTCGCGCCCTGCCGGCTCTGCACCCATCCCGAGTATTCCGAAAACGGCTGCACCCACTCATGCGACGGGTAGCCGTGCGGATTCAGGAACGCATCCGGCAGCCACGCGTCAATCAACTGCTTGCGCGTGCGCGATTCCGGATACATGGGATCGGTTTCCGTCTGGCCGGTGGAGACGTCTGCGCTCAACGTGCCATGATAGCCGGGATGCAGCATGTTATCGGGCGTAATCTTCGCCAGATCCACCGATAGCTGCGAACCATCCGGATTCATAATGGGATGCAGCACCACGTTCACCTTCTTCAGCGCTTCGCGCTTGTCCGGATCGGTGAGCAGTTGCTCGGCCAGCTTATCGATATGACTGGTGCTCGACACCTCATTGGCATGTTGCCGCCCGGAATACACGATGACGGCCTTGGTGGTACTCTCCTTCGGCCACGACCGCAACAGCGCGGGCGAGGGCAGCGTCAGGTCCGCCGCCCATAGATTCTGCCCCAGGTAGCTGCGCCCCATCCAGTAGACGCTGACGCCGGGAAACTGCGCGAAGCGCGCCAGAATGGCGGTGTTCTCGGCGGGTGAGATGGGTTCATCCCACTGCACGATTTGTTCCACGCCCAGTTGATTCGTTCCGGGGTTCGTGGCGATAGCTTGAAAGTCCTGGATCATGGGCCGCGGGGTCGCGGGCGGCGCCACGCTCCAACTCGCGAAGACGCGCTGCGGCGGACCATCCAGCTTCGCGCCCAATTCGAGCGGCAGATCGAACTCCATCGCGATTTGCTGCAAGTGCGGATACGCCACTTCGTCGCGATAGATTCCCGCGGCGTGCATCTGGTCCAGCCAGTGGATCATGCCGCGCGCGCGTTCCGCGGAGAAGATGGTGCGGTCCACCTGGTCCTGGCCCTCCACCTTCAACCATTCGCTGTAATCGTCGCGGGCGAAATCGGCCGGCAGCTGCCACGTCAGCCGCTCTATGCCGTCCTCGCCGGCTTTGACGCGCGCCTGAATCAGCCGCGGCTGAAACTCGCCGGTCATGGGCGGCAGATTGCGCTCTTCCATGTGATGCGCGCCCTTGGCATCGGTCCACGCCAGGCGCACCAGCGGATTGGCAGCCGCTTTGCCGTAATACTCGATGTGTATGTGCCCGTCTTTTCCATCTTCCGACGCATGCACGATGGGAATGATGCGCCCGGTGTAGGCGATGGGCCGTCCCGTTTCCAGATCGCCGATCATGCTGATGAAATTCGCCGTGGAGTAGAACGTGTCTTCCTGCAGCGCCTCCAGCGTGGAGATGCGCTCCTTATCGAGATCGAGGCTGTAATCGGGCTCACTCATGTGGATATCGAGAGTGAGCGAATCGAACGGCGGCAGATACTCGGCGCGAATCTCGCCGTGCGCCTGCGACATGATCGATTGGTAGACGCGCGGCAGAGTCTTGTTCTGATAATGATCCCAGAATTCTTCGATGTCGGTCTTCACGCGCTCGTTCAGCAGCGGTTTCCCGGCGGCTTCCATCCGCACCCAGCCGGTTTCCACTTCGACGTCCTCATACCGCTGAATCACCCCGCTGTAAGGCTGCATCACGGTGGATACTTTGAACTCCCGCGAGAGAATCTCTTTGCCCGCGGCATCGAGCGCGTGGACGCGATAAGTGGGCCCCCCCGCGGCTGCTTCGAACTCGCTCAGCGAAATCTTTTCCAGCGGCACGTTGAGCTTGCGCGCCAGCATCTCATCCACAGGATACAGTTCCTGCACCCAGCGCGCGTCCGAATGCATGGCGCGCATGCCGGAGGCGTCGACATCTTTCGCGAATTCGATTTTGATGGCGGCCACCGGCTTCCCGGCCAGCGCGGGCGCGATCTCATCCATCAGCCAGCTATAGCCCTGCTTGAATGAGCACAGCACTTCCACGTTCAGCTTGCGCGCGTCGGCGCCGGCCTTGGTGAGCAGATCGCGCAGATCCGATTGCAGCTTACGCCGCTGCTCGGGCCCTTCGCTGACCCGCGCGACCAGCTTCACCTCATCGCCCGCCGCGATCTGCGCCGACCCGCGCCGCACAGCTTCCACCAGCCGCTTGCCTTCCCACGGAATGGTAATGTCTTCGGTGAATGTGGGGGCGGCCTGATGGAAGCGGTATCCCGGCGCGTCGAAATGCAGCGCCGGATCTTTGGCGCAGCACGCGGTGCCCGCGTGCAGGCTGGATGCAATCACCTCGGCGGGGTTGACGTGCAGTCGCTCCTCAATTTGCCGCCGCACGAAATCGCCCAGCTTGGGGTCGGCGAGGTCGGTGTAGACTTCCGCTTTCACGTCTTTCAAGCCCGCTGTATCATGGATGGACTGCATCCAGCGATCCAGGTGATAGAGCGCCGCCGCGGCCTGGCCCGAGCTGGACCGCACCGAGAAAAACTTATGCAGATCGTAGCGGATCTCTTCGATGGAGAGATGCTGCTTGCCCTGTTCCCAAAGATTGGGGAAGCGATCGGCCAGCGCGCTGGTGGCTGCAGCCTGTCCGCGCTCGTCCCCGCGCGCCAACACTGCCGCGCGGCGTCCGAACGCATTATCCACGATGCGTAGTTCGCCTTCACCCGGGGCGAGCGGGGTCTCGGCTTCGGCGAACGCTGTGTCGTCCGCGCGCAATTTCTTTTCGGCTTCCTGCGCGATGGCGGAATCGCCTGCGATTACAGCTTGCGAGCGGACCTCGCGCACGGTGGCAGCGCCGGCCGGCGACGCGATGGGCAGCGTGATGCCCGTGGTTTCGAGGCCCATGCGCGCGGCCAGGTTCGCCATGGCGATGCCCGCCGCGCCCGCGGGCACGTAAAGATGGCTGTTCGAAGAAGCCGGCAGAGGGATGCGTCCGGCGGCGCCGAAGAGGCCGCGGCTGGTGTAGAGAGTCGCGAGGTCGAGACGTGTGGCGCCGCCCGCGGCATCGGCTGCTGCGCCACCGCCGCCTGCACCGCCGCCCGCTGCTGCTCCGCCTGCGCCTGCTGCTCCACCACCGCCTCCTGCAGGTTGCGCCGGAGCGGGCTCGATCGCACTGGCCGACGCTTCTGTTACCTGATCGCCGGTGCGGAAAAATGCACGATGCACGCCCGCCTTGCCGCGGATGTACGTGATGCCCGCCAGATTCGCGCCGATGTCGCTCAGCTTTTTACCGGGCACTCGCCATTGATACGGGGCGCGCGCCGCATAAGCGTCCGCCGCCGCGAGCAAACCGGCATCGTTCGCGCCGGTCACTGCGAGGTTCTCTCCTACGGCGAACACGCCGCCCTCATCCGCCGCCAGGTCGACGCCTTTCACCGCGCCCGCCGCACGGCCGACAAAGATCCGCGGCCCGCCGCCCGAATCGTGATCCGCCGGTACCACCACCGGCGGAGTCAGACCGGTAGATCCGAAACCCAGCCGCGCCGCCAGATTCGCCGCAGCCGCATTTTCTGCCGCGCTTGGATCGGCCGGCACAACAATCTTCCCGTTGATGAAATCGGCGATGCCGTCGCCGTTGGTGTCAACCAGCAGCCATCCGATCGCGAACGGATCGGCGACGCGGTCCACTGGCGCCGGACTACCGGACTGCGGCGTCTGGAATGCAAACGCACTGGCGACGGCCAGCGCCAGCAACGGTCGATACACTCGCGGCATCACGCCTCCTCTCGATTTGGATCATTGTAACTCTTCTCTCAGCGTTCCTCCTTGTATAGTAGGGATGTTTGGTACATCCATGAACCGGCCGAGAGCCGATGAGCTCACAACGATCCTCGAGCAAGGGCGCTTCGATCGGGCAGTCGCGGTCCTGCAGCTTCTGGACCCCGAGGTCGCCGCGGATACGTTGATGAGCATACCTTACGAAGAGCAGCAGGCGCTATTCCGCCGTTTGCCGGTCGAGTTTGCCGCCAAGCTTGCGCCGATCTTCCCGTACTATCACACGTTCGTTCTGCTACACAGCCTTTCGAGCAGCCAGATGAACGCGGTTGTCGAGAAGATGCATCCCGCTGAGCGCCTGAATTTTCTTGATGCGCTGCCCGAGCAATCGTGGCAGCAGATCACCGATGAGCTCTCGGCAAGCCAGCTGGCCGTAAGCCTTGAGGATTTGACTTCTACTACCGTCGAGCCGACAGCGACCGACCGGGCTTCAGCGGCGATGCAGCCGATCATCGAGGCGCGGGGAATCGAGAAGGTGTTTCAGCGCCCCGGCGGCGGACAGATTCAGGTGATCGCGCGTACGAACTTGTCGGTGGAGCCAGGCGTGATTGTCGCGCTTCTGGGACCGTCGGGGTCTGGTAAGTCCACGCTCCTGAGGATGCTGTCGGGCCTGACGGCTCCATCGGCGGGCGAAGTGCTATGGCATGGCAAACCGCTCGGCGGGTCCAGCCCTAACGCGGCGATCGTATTCCAGAGCTTCGCGCTGTTTCCCTGGCTCACAGTGCTGGAAAACGTGGAAGGCCCGCTGCTGGCGTGTGGCATGACGCACGTGGAGCGGCATCGCAGGGCGCTGCGGACGCTGCACCTGGTAGGCTTGAAAGGATTCGAATCCGCATACCCCAAAGAGCTTTCCGGAGGCATGAAGCAACGGGTGGGATTCGCGCGCGCGCTGTCAGTGGAACCCGAGGTGCTCTTCATGGATGAACCATTTTCAGCCCTCGATGTTCTTACAGCGGAGAACCTGCGCGGCGAATTGCTGGAGCTCTGGGTGGGGAAGAAAATTCCCACAAAGAGCATTTTTCTGGTGACGCACAATATTGAGGAAGCCGTACTACTGGCGGATCGAATCATCGTTCTTGGACGCAATCCCGCAAAGGTCCGCGCCGATTTTCGAGTTCCTTTCCCGCAGCCGCGGGAGCGCGCTTCCGCCGAGTTTCTGCTGTACATGGATTACATCTACAAGCTCATGACGCAGCCGGACCTGACGGCCGGACCGCCTTCCGCCGCGGACCGGGGCGCCAAGAAGCAATACCGGACGCTGCCTTATGCGCGGCCTGGTTCGATCGCGGGGTTGGTGGAGCTGCTGAACGATCGCGGCGGCAAGGAGGATTTGCACCGCATAGCGGAGGAGCTCCGGATGGAGGTGGACGATCTTCTGCCGAGCGTCGAAGCCGCGGCGCTATTGTCTTTCGTGGCATCCGGCCGCGGCGATATAGAGCTCTCTCAAGCCGGAAAGGCGTTTGCCGAAGCTGACATTTCGACGCGGAAGGTGGTTTTCCGCGAAGCGGCTCTGGCGCACGTCACGCTGCTTCAGCAGATGCACAAAGCGCTCGCCAGCAAATCCGATCATACTATTCCGCTCGAACTGTTTCGCGACATCCTGGAAGAGCGCTTCTCGGACTATGAGGTCCAGCGGCAAATCGACACAGCCCTGAATTGGGGCAGGTATGGGGATATCTTCTCTTACGATTCCGAGAGTGACAGACTACGGTTATACCAGCCGGCAACTTCTGTGGACGATGGGCGGGCGGGGCCGTGACATGATTGTGAATGCGCCGGCTCTACCTGGAGGAGGCGCGTTCCTTGCAGGTCAAGTCCCCGTCAGCCTCTTCTCACCGGGCCAGCAGCGGCCAACTCACGACCCATATAATACCGCCGAGGATACAAGACCACAGCAGCCCGCCGAGCCTTCGCGGAGCGTGTCCGTTTTTGAGATCCCATTCCCGAAGGAGGCACGGCAATAGGCAGAGCATTGGTCCCACGCCGATCGGGAAACGACGCCTCACCATGTCAATCAGAGCGAACGTGCAATTCAGCGCCATGAAAAGCACAATCGCCGCCATACGGGATTTATTGTACATTGGCATGCGATATCGCGTCGAGCCGCACAGTCGAGGCGTTTTAGCCGCCTAAGTCAGCTTCTAGAGTAGGAAA
Source organism: Bryobacteraceae bacterium (assembly GCA_049522755.1). Taxonomy (GTDB): domain Bacteria; phylum Acidobacteriota; class Terriglobia; order Bryobacterales; family Bryobacteraceae; genus PALSA-243. The sequence goes on from JBEKNN010000038.1 coordinate 7,061, forward strand.
CCATTCATAAGGAAGTCATGAAGACAACACAAATAGTTCATAAAGATTGCACCGCCCAACAGACGCTGCCGGAAAGGCATGAAAGTCACTCCTCGCGCGACGCGGAGACGCGGAGACGCCGAGGCCGCGCAGAGAAGAAACAACCTTCAGTCTCTTTAAGTCTTCTCTGCGCTCATCTCAGCGCCTCAGCGTCTCTGCGTCAAAGTTCAGAGCTTCCCTCGATATCAAAAATCGAGCCGTAGCGCCACTTGCCCTGTCCGGTTTCCGCCGTACTCAGCGGTTTGGGCGGACTGCAGGACGCCAAACGTGCTCGGGTTGCTCACGTTGGTTGCCGGAGGCGCAAAGTTCGTATGGTTGAGCGCGTTGGTGAAAGTCGCTTCAAAGCGCAACCGCAGTCCTTCGCGGATCTGTATCGACTTAGACAACCCGCCATTTACGGCGACGGTTCCGGGAGCCTCCAGAATCCCCACGCCGGAATTGCCAATCCGCGCCGCGCCTACGGGCGTCGGGGCGAACGCATTGATGTTGTAATAGTTTCCCTCAGTCCGCTGCGCCGGAACTGGGTTGCCGGTCAGATCCGGACGAACTATGGAGCCGGCGGCCGCTGGATCGGTATTGGTTTGATCGAACGCCACGCTGATGGTTGGGGTCAAGTATGGACCTGTCTCGATCGTCGTCACCGTATTCAGGTTCCAACCGCCCAAGAAGCCATCCAATACACCGGACGAGTTCAACCACCGCCGGCCCTTGCCGAATGGCAACTGATAGGTTCCGGTCAATAGGAAGCGCTGACGGCGGGCGCCAGCCACGTTACCACGGTTCGCCGCCAGATCGAAACGGTCCGTGACAGCGAGGCCGTAGGCGGTTTCCCCGCCATAACCGATCGGCGCATCGCCCTGAGCGTCGCTGACGTCGTGAGCCCAGGTGTAGTCGGCTTGGAAAGAGAGGCCGTTTGACATCCTGTGACTAACTTCCAATTCCATGGCCTGATAGTTCTGGAACCCCCCGTTTTCCGTCGAATAAATGACTCCCCAATTCGGGAACGGCGCACGCGGGTCCACATACGGACTCGGAACATACGGAGCCGCGCTGGGAGCAATCTGATTCAGGTTCTCGGTGACGCCGAGCCGGTAAGAGTTCATGCCTACATAACTCGCGCGCAGAGCCGTGTTGGGAGTAACCTGCCGTTCCACCGTGACATTCCACTGAGCCGACTGCGGGTCGCGGAAATAGGGATCGGTGGCCTGCTCGATGGTCCCCCCGCCCAGTTGCACAAGCTGGCTGGCGGCCACGGTATTGGGAAATTGAATCAACGGCGCGCCGTTCACGATTGCATTTTGAAAAGTGTGGATGGCCGCTTCCGGGTTGCCTTCGTTATTGTTCGCGAGTTGTCCCAGGTTGGTCACGGTGAAGATTCCGAAGCCGGCCCGGATCACAGTCTTATTGTCGTTGAATGGACGGTAAGCGATACCGATGCGGGGATCGAAGTCCTTTTTGTAAAGTTGGCGGAGGCCGGCCGGCAAGCCCACCTGGCTGTTCAGAAGCACATTCGTGCAAGGCAGCGACATATCGCGATTGGACAGCGTGCAGGCATTAAACGACTGCAGAAACTCAGGCGCGATCCCAAGCCCGCTCGACAACAGATGTTGATTAACGAGAATAGCGTTGGCTCCCGGATCGAAGTTTGCCTGGTTGCCGTTAATGTCTAAGAAAGGCGGCAGCAATTCCCAACGCAGGCCGGCGTTAATCGTTACGCGGTCGCTGACACGCCATTCATCCTGCGCATACAGGCCGGTCTGCCAGGCGATGGCATTCTCCCGGGGACCCGTCTGCGCGAAATATGTGGTGTTCGGAAGCCCGAGCAGCAGGTCGCCGAAGGAGTTGCCGGTAAATACGCCTTGGTTAAAAGTGAACAGGCCATAGTCGTCGGACGGCGTCTCGACCTGGACGAATGCAAATTGCACCCTTCGCAAATCGCCACCGGCGCGCAACGTATGTTTACCCTTCTTGTAGGTGATGTTATCCGCGAACTGGTCGGTGCTTGAGTTGGTGGGGCCGACAATGTCCCTGCCGATGGGCGTAAAGCCTGTGCCGTCGGAAAAGTTGATGCTCGGGAAACCGCCATTGGTCGGGTGGTTGGAAGTATCGACGTTCTGAAAGCCCAGTTGCGCGATGGCCGCCGCTCCCTCAATCGGGAAGTCCGGCGTGACCTGCAAATGCGTGAAACCAAAACGGAATTCGTTCAACAGGTTCTGGGTAATCACGTAGTTGTGCGAGACTAGAAAGCTGCGATCGTGTTCGCTGTCCACGTCGTTAGGCAGAAGCGGGTTGGCAACATCCGTTAGCACATTCTTCCAGTTATAGCGGACATACAACTGCTGTTTGGAATTGATGACCTGGTCGATCCGGCCGTCGAGTCCGTCCGTTCTGGAGGGAATCGGCTGCAGGGTTTCGTAGTTGTAACTGCTGCCGCCCGCCGCCGTGTTTGGCAGAGGGTAGTAGTCATTCAGCAGAGTCATTGATGTAGCATTCAGGCGCGAAGCCGGAATCGCGTTGTTAGGAAATGGGTTGCCGCTCAACGGGTCCGTCAGAGTGCCGCCCGAAGATACCAGACCGCTGAGATTGCCGCTTCTCTCCGCCGCCGTTGGCACAAGATACTGCTCTGGCTGTGAAAGTCTTTTCCGGTTGCCTTCATAGTCTAAAAAGAAGAACGTTTTGTTATGCCCATTATAAAGCTTGGGGACTGACAGAGGACCACCGAGGCTGCCGCCAAACGTGTTAAAGCGCTTCGGAGCCTTGTAGTCGAAATTGAGCACGGTAGCGTCCAGCGCATCGTTCTGCAGATATTCAAACACGCTCCCGTGGTAATTGTTAGTCCCCCCTTTGGTGGTAAAGGTTATGTCGCCGACCTGGGAAAATTCCGCGCTGTTGTTAAAAGCCGTTACCTTGAGTTCGGCAATTCCTTCGGAGGAAGGATAGGGGTTTGTGGCTGCGTTGCTCTGGGCGACATTGGCCGTCGAGATTCCGTCTACCGAGTAGCCAATCTGACTCGCTGTGGAGCCGTTCATGGCAATGTTTCCCTGACTGTCTTGCTGGACGTTGGACGACGTCGCCAGCGCGGCCAGCGGACTGCTTGTGGCCGCACGGAAATTCAGCGGCAAGTCGGCAATCTGGGACGACATTTTCGAGTCGCCGATCGCTGCGTTCTCCGTATTCACTTGCTCTACGGACTCGCTCACTTCGATAGTCGTGCTGGCGGCGGACTCCAGCGCTAGAGTGACGTCGAGCCGCAGGCTTTGGCGGGCGGACAGGTCGAACTTGGTGGCCGATCCGCGAAAGCCCGGCTTTGATGCGCTGATTTGATAAGCTCCGGGTTTGAGATTCTCAACCGCAAACGATCCATCGCCGTCGCTGGTGACTTGCCGGTCGGTATTTTCTTCGAGACTGTGGACGACGACCACCGCTTGGGGCAGCGGCAGTCCGCTAGGATCTCGCGTCGTCCCGCGCAGATCGCCGAAAGTGGATTGGGCCTGCGCCAAAGGCAGCATCGCGCAGGCGGAAAAAATCGTCGTTAATAGTAGTTTCCGAGTCATTGCATTACTAGTCTAAGTAGCTTCGCTGTGAAAAGCTACGAAAACCGCACTCCCACGGTCCGGTTTTACCATTCCTGTATAACTTCTATACCCTTTCCTTATAAACTCTTTATTAAGCGTGTCAGCGTGAGACCGGCGCGACTCAACTCGTGATCCGTTCTTTATGGTTTTCTTACGACTCTTCAGGTCATTCCACATATTCTTGAAGTGGCGGAGTCTCTCGGTATGAGACCCGCGATTATGCAAAACGAAAGGACTATCGTTCACGGTTCCTACAAACCGCCTGCGCGCCGTAGGCGAGACGGTTGAGCGGTACGACGAACACTTCTGGCGTAACGGTCACTAGCCGCAGATTATCGTATTCGACGACTTTACGCCGACTAATCAGGAGAAGTATTTCTCGCTGCTGGAGAAGACGAGGACGCATCACGACCTATATTACGTCGGTCTGCGCGAGACGGCTTCACAAGAGCGGAGAGAACGGTTGCACGTGCAAATCTTTCGACATCATGGCGGCTTTCCTGGATGTGCTGGGTAAGCCGGTAAGCGAGGTTCCCGATAACTACGAACGGGGTGAATTGCTTATAGATACCGCCATGGAACTGGAGACAAATGCCAGTAAAGGGCTGACACGCGAGCACTCTCTGATGGTGCGGCCAGGCGCTGTGCCCGAGAACTCGCTGGTGAAGATTGCACAAACCTTCCGCTCAGGCGCCAACGACATCGATCAGACCGACTTCTTAGAGATGTTTTTGGAAGATGAAGACCAGACTAGTCTGGAGACCCTGAGCGATTTCTATGTGCTTGTCAATTTCCGGCCCGCTGTCACACGGATGAACTGGCGGATGGACTGCGGCGTGGCGGGCTATGACAACACCTTTGGTCTGCCGCCCTTCTTTCCAACCCGGCTGCGGTTCGAAGACTACATATACCGACTCTGGGTGCAGCAGAGCGGCATTGTGGCGGCGCATGTGGACGCTGCGCAGCATCACATGAAGAGTAACTATATGCGGAATCCGCCCGCCTCGGAGATCTTCAATGAGGAGGTATGCAACCTCCTGAAATGAAACGCAAGATTAAGTCGACTGTCTCGCACATAGATGCACTTACCATCAATTTCGATTATGAAGGCGAGGTGACGGGCGAGGATGCGCGCGAGATTCCAGACAAGATAGCGGCGCTTCACCAGGGTGCATTGAAAGCCGCTGAAACGGCGTGGACTCCGGGCCGGGCGCGATCGTTGCGTACGTTTGCCGCCAGCCTGGAGAAGGCGTTCTACAGTTTCGAGCCGGACTTCTTCCAGCAAAACCTGCTGCGCATTATCGACGACGTTGTAGGTGTAATCAAAGCGTCCATTCAGCTATGGCCCAGTCTGGTTGAGATCGCATATTTCGAGAAGCACCGCAACGGCCTGCCTAAGACGCGCGTCGGCAACCAGAAGCGCGCACGCCCCGGCAGCCCCTCTCAATCCTGTATGATGTGCAATCATGCGTAATCTAACCCTCTGCCTGTTCGGCATGCTTTGTGCGTCCGGTCTCACGCCCATTCTCCACGCCCAGCAAAAGAACGACGAAGCGTACACCGCCAAGATCCGCGAGTACACCACGGAATCATTCCTCACTACGGAACTGGTGGACCACCTGCCGGCTTCCACCACCGTTCCCACGCCGGAGAAGGTGCTGGGCTATATCGTGGGCGCGCCCAACAAGCTCACCTACACGAAGGACATTTACCGCTACATGCGCGAGCTCGAAAAGGCCACCAAGCGCGTCAAGGTCTTCACCATCGGCCGCTCCGAAGAGGGCCGCGAGATTATGCTGGTGGCGGTCTCCGACGAAGCTAACATCGCGCGGCTCGATCATTTCAAGGACCTCAACGCGCGCCTCGCCGATCCGCGCAAGACCACGCAGGCCGAAGCCGACCGCATCACGTCCGAAGCCATACCGTTCTACTGGCTCTCCGGTTCCATTCACTCTCCCGAGACCGGTTCGCCCGAGATGCTGATGGAGCTCGCCTATCGCATTGCCGTGGAGGATTCTCCGCTGGTGCAGAACATCCGCAAGAACTCCATCGTGCTCATCACGCCGGCCACCGAAGTGGACGGCCGCGACCGCGCCGTGGACGTCTACAACTATCACAAGGCCAATCCGGGTAAGCCGGCGCCGCAGCAGGTTTATTGGGGCAAATACGTACAGCACGATAACAACCGCGACGGCTTGGGCATGGCGCTCGCGCTCAGCCGCGCTATGATGTCGGCGTTCCTTGAATACCACCCCACGGTGCTTCACGACCTGCACGAATCCGAGCCGTTCCTCTACGTGTCTACCGGCATGGGCCCGTACAATGCGTGGCTGGACCCGCTGGTGGTGGACGAGTGGCAGAAGATGGCGTACGTGGAAATCGAAGAGATGACCAAGCGCGGCGTCCCCGGCGTGTGGACCCATGGGTTCTACGATGGATGGGCGCCCAATTACATGTTCTACGTCGCCAACGGGCACAATTCCATCGGGCGCTTCTACGAAACGTTCGGCGGCAACGGCGCCGATAGCGGCGTGCGCACGGTGCCCGCCAACGCCACCAGCCGCACCTGGTTTCGTCCCAACCCGCCGCTGCCGCGCGTCAACTGGTCGTTCCGCGACAACATCAATTTGCAGGAAAGCGGGCTGTTGTTCGCCATCGATTACACCGCCAACAACCGCAAACAGTTTCTGGATAATTTCTACCTGAAGAGCAAGCGTAGCATCGGCAAGGCCGCCAACGAAGGCCCCGCCGCATGGGTGATTCCCGGCGACGATCCGCGCCCGGGCAATGCCGCCGAGCTGGTGAACCTGCTCCGCCAGCAGGCCGTGGAAGTACACCGCCTCAACGGCGACGTCGAAGTGGCCACCGATAGCAGCGGCAAGAAGCAAAAGTTCGCCGCCGGCAGTTACACGATCCGCATGGATCAGCCGTACAGCCGCATGGGTGACATGCTGCTCGATACGCAGTATTACAACGTCAACGACCCGGCCCCTTACGACGATACCGGCTGGACGCTGGGCCCGCTGCACAATGTCACCACGGTGCGCGTGACTAAGGGCGACATTCTGCAATCGCCCATGACTCTGCTGACGCAGGACGCGAAGGCGGCGGGCGGCATATCGGGTGCATCCACGGCCGCGGCTTATCTGATCAACCACAACGCCGACAACACGCTGGCCACGCTGCGTTTCAAACTGAAAGATATCAAAATGTTGGCCGCCGAGGACGCCTTCCAGGATGGCGGGCATAGCTTCAACGCCGGATCGTTCATCGTCAAGACCGAGGGCAACCCCGCCGACATGCGCGCGCGCCTGAGCGCGGCGGCCTCCGAACTTGGCGTGCCGGTATTCGCCGCGGCGCAAGCGCCTACGGTAGCCACGCATGAGCTTGCCGCGCCGCGGGTCGCGCTGGTTCACACATGGACGAGCACGCAGAACGAGGGCTGGTACCGCGTCGCTTTCGACCGTGAGCAGATCCCTTACGAGTACATCTCCGATCAGAAGCTGAAGGATATTCCCAACCTGCGCGCCAGGTTCGACGTGATTCTGTTCGGACCGGTGGGCGGCTCCGCGCAGGGAATCGTGAACGGCAGGCCGAAGGTTGGCGACCCGATTCCGTGGAAAGGATCGGCCATCACGCCCAATCTGGGCAACTCGCCCGACACTACCGACGATATGCGCGGCGGCATGGAACTGCAGGGCATCGCCAACCTGGCGAAGTTCATCGAAGACGGCGGCCTGTTCATCACCATCGGCGGCAATGCGTCGATACCGATCGATTACGGCCTGATCGACGGCGTCAGCATCACTGCCACGCCGGACCTGCACGTACGCGGCAGTGTGATCGCCGCGGCCGTGGCGGACAAACGCAGCCCCATCGCCTACGGTTACGGCGATAAGCTGGCGCTCTACTTCAATTCGGCGCCGGTCTTTCAAGCCGGCGCAGGCGGAGGATTCGGCGGCCGCGGCGGCGGTGGTGGACGCGGCGGGCGAGGCGGCGCGGGCGCGGAAGGCGGCGATGTGCTGCCCGGCCAGAACCGTCCCAGCGGGCGCGGAACGATGACCGAACAGGATACGCCGCAGGGGCGTCCGCTGGTGATGGGCACGCCCGACCGCGGCCAGGCGAATGGCGATGAGCCGCCCACCAGCAGCGAGGAAGCCGGCGGAGGAGGTGGCGGTGGACGCGGCGCGCAACTGCCGCCGGAGATGCGTCCGCGCATTGTGGTCCGCTTTGCCGGCGACGAAAAGGACCTGCTGATTTCCGGCATGTTGACCGGAGGCCGGCCGCTGGTCAATGCGCCCGCGGTGATCGATGTGCCGCACGGGAAAGGGCACGTGCTGTTGTTCGCGAACAACCCGATGTGGCGCAGCGAGACGCAGGGCGACTATTTTCTGATCTTCAACGCGCTGCTGAATTTCGATCATCTGAGCGCGGGCGTGAGCAACGCGGCGGCAGGGGGACGCGGACGCGGCGGGCGTAGAGGCGGCCAGTAGCTGTGGGACCGGCCTCCTGGCCGGTCGTTGCCAGGCGGAAGCGCCTGCCCCACAATGGCGCGACCCGTCACGGGGCGGAGGCCGCAGGATGCTATCCACATTTGCGAAGCGACCGGCCAGAAGGCCGGTCCCACGGCTACAATCGAAGCACATGCACATCCGCGTGAACAGCCGCGATAACGTGGCGATTATTGTGGACCCGGAGGGCTTCGTTTCGGGCAAGGAACGGATTCCCCAGGCGCACAAGATCGCGCTGCGGAGCCTCGATGCCGGCGAGCCCATCCTGCGGTATGGCGAGACCATCGGCTTTGCCAATCGGCGCATCGAGGCGGGCGCGTGGGTGCGCGAGGAAGTGGTGGACATGCCGTTGCCGCCACTGCTCGACGATCTGCATCTGGCCACAGCCGTGCCCGCGCCGCTGGCCGCGCTCGACGGCTACTCCTTCGAGGGCTATCGCAACGTGGATGGCAGCGCGGGCACGCGCAATATCCTCGGCCTGGCAACTACGGTGCAGTGCGTGGCCCCGACGGTGGATTACGCCGTGCGGCGCATCAAGGCGGAGCTGCTGCCGCGATTTCCGAACGTGGACGACGTGGTCGCGGTGACGCATTCCTACGGCTGCGGAGTGGCCATCGATGCGCCGGGCGCGGCGATTCCCATCCGCACGCTGAAGCATATTTCGCTGCATGCGAATCTGGCCGGGCAGCCGCTGCTGGTGAGCCTGGGCTGCGAAAAGCTGCAGCCCGCGCGGCTGCTGGGAAGCGCGCTGCCGGTGCTCGGCGAAGCCAACATAATCCGCTTGCAGGATCAACGCGGATTCGCGGAAACCGTCGCGGCTATTATGGAAGCGGCCGAGCGGCGGCTCGGGCAACTGGACCGGCGGCGGCGCGAAACCTGCCCGGCGGCAGACCTGGTGGTGGGACTGCAATGCGGCGGCAGCGACGCGTTTTCGGGCGTCACGTGCAATCCGGCGGTGGGATATGCAGCCGACCTGCTGGTGCGCGCCGGCGCCACCGTGCTCTTTTCCGAAGTGACGGAAGTGCGCGACGCGGTCCACCTGCTGACGCCGCGCGCGGCCACCAGGGAAGTGGCGCTGGCGCTCATCCGCGAGATGCGCTGGTACGACGACTACCTGGCGCTGGGACATGCCGACCGCAGCGCCAATACCACGCCCGGCAACAAGCGCGGCGGCCTGGTGAATATCGTCGAAAAGGCGCTGGGCAGCGTGGCCAAGGCGGGCAGCACGGCGCTCGAAGCGGTGGCGAGCCACGGCGAAAAGGTGGCATCGAAGGGGCTGGTCTTCGCGGCCACGCCCGCCAGCGATTTCATTTGCGGAACGCAGCAACTGGCGTCGATGAACCTGCACGTCTTCACCACTGGCGAGGGCAGCCCCTACGGACTGTCGCTGGTTCCGGTGGTGAAGGTTTCGTCGCGCACCGCGCTGGCGGAAAAATGGAGCGACCTGATCGACATCGACGCGGGACGTATCGCCACGGGGCAGGCGACCATCGAAGAAGTGGGCTGGGAGCTGTTCCGGTTCATTCTGGACGTCGCCAGCGGACGCAAAAAGACTTGGGCGGAGCATTGGGGATTGGGCAATGCGCTGGCGCCGTTTAATCCGGGGCCGGTGACGTGAAGCGTACTGGGGTGGCCGGACTGGGCTCTGGCGCCAACTGCCGGCAGGCTGAACCGATTGACAATCGGCCGGACCCAGAGGGTACCCCTGGCAACCTGCCCCACAAGTTCAAAATTAACGCGAGCCGTCCGCTGCCGGCCGATCCAGGTATGAGAGCTGCTTGCCGTCCCAGAGTTGCACGCGGCCGCGGTAGTCGCCGGCGATGAACAGCTTGCCGTCGAAAGAAGCGGCTACCTTGGTGAGCAACGCCTCCGCCTTGGCGCTGGCGCCCTTGGCCGCGCCATCCGCCGACCAGATGCGGATGATGGAGTCGCGCCCCGCGCTCACGATGCGGCCGTCGGACGTGAACTGCACATCCAGCACGCCGCCGGGGATGGCGACGTACGTGTTCGGCGCGGCCTTGGGCGTGTGCGCCTTGGACATGGTGGCCAGCGGAAAACCGTCGGCGACGTTCCACACGATGATCTGACCGTCTTCGCTGCCGGAAGCCAGCAGCTTGCTGTCGCCGCGCCAGCTCAGCGACGTGATGGAATCCTTATGCTCGGCCAGGGTCCCGGCGTTGCCGCCGCGGGCGCTGTCCCACAGCAGGATGCCGCCGCTGCGGTCGCCGGTGGCGAGCAGCTTTCCATCGGGACTGAACTCCACCGCGGTGATCCAATCGGTGTGCTTCTTAATTTCGTAAAGTTCTTTGCCATCGGCGACTGAGAACACTTTGACGATCTTGCCCGGGCCCCCGAGCGCCACCAGTTTGCCGTCGGCGCTCAGATCGGCGGCAAGCACGATGTCCATCTCGTGGCCCAGCGTCGCCAGGCGCTTGCCGGTGCGGACATCGAATAGCGCCACTATTCCCAATTGCACGCCCTTGCCGCCGGCGGCTAGCAGAACGGCGCCATCGCGGCTGAAGCGAAGACAGTAAGGGATGCCTTCGGGGAATGCCAGTTCGCCGGCGGGCGCGCGCTTCGCCAAGTCGTAGAGGTAGATCCGCTCGTGCCCGGAGACGGCCAGCAGCGGAGCCCACGGACTGGCCGCCAGCGCAGTCACGGGATTCGCGCGGGTGGTCTCCGGCAGACTCAGCGCGCGTAACGATTCCGGCATGGCAGGGGCGTCAGCCGGCTTGTTCAGGGTGGATGGAGTGAAGTCTAACGGCGAGGGTCCGGTGGGGCCTTTGGGAAGGCTTGCGGCGGTTTCGAGGAGTCCCTGCTGGATCCAGTCGCGGATGATGGCGATCTCCGTGTCGGGAATCTTGGCTTGGCCGAGCGGCATTTGCGGGGCGCCTTCTTCGCGCGCGACAGCCTTATAGAGCATGCTGGATGCGGGACGGCCGGCGATGACGATGTCTCCCGAACCGCCGCCTTTCATGACGCCGTTGTAGGATTCCAGGCTGAGGCCGGCGCGCATTTCGCCGGCGTTGTGGCAGCCGAAGCAGTGACGGGCGAAGATGGGGCGGACGTCTTCTTCGTAGTTAGTGTGATGGGCGGGTTGGGCAAGCAAAGGCAATATGGCCGCAGATAAACACAGATGAACGCGGATAAGACAGGTCGGTTTCCATCTGAGTTTGTCTGGGTTCATCTTGAGCCTTAATGGTTGAACTCGAACTCGGTGGAGTTTAGGAGCGCCCAGAAGACATCGTCGTAGGCCTTCCTGTCATTTGACGCTAACAAGGGCAGTAGCTTCTTTTTCTCGGCTTCAGATGGTTTACGAGATAGCGTACGGATAAACATCTCATCTAGTATCTCGGCTGCCGGTTTCTTGGCCGCTAGCAAGGTGGAAACCACGGTGCTGCGGTTGATTTTGGTTTCTACTGTATCGCCATTCACCAGGTGGAGGGCTTGCGCCAGGGTCGGCTCCAGGCGCGTTTCCGAAGCATTGACGGATTCCCGCGAGCATAGTCCGAAGGTCTTCAGGAAGTAGTTATTCGAGATGCGGTTGCCTTCGTCCAATTGCACCGCGCGCAGGCCGCCGGGCATCTGACCGAAAGCGGTCGGGGTGTCGGTTACCTCGGCGATGGCGTCCAGCAGCACGTCCGCGCGCAGCCTCCGCAGGTGCGCCCGCGAAAACTGGTCGGCGTCGTCCCGATTGGTTTCGTTAGGTACTTCCGAGAGTTGATAGGTCCGCGAGTTACAGATGTCGCGGATCAGCTTTTTGGCGTCGAAGTTATACTCGGCGAGCTTGCGGCCCAGCGCCTGCAGTAACTCGCGGTTACTGGGGGGATTGCTGATGCGTACATCGTCCACCGGATCTACAATGCCGCGGCCGAAGAACTGTGCCCAGATGCGGTTCGCCAGATTCTCGCGGAACCATGAGTTATCCTTCGATGTCAGCCAGTCCGCTAACGCCGCGCGCGGATCTTTGCCCTTGACGTCGGGCGCGTCGCCGCCGAGGAACTTGGCTGGCACCGGGTGGCCATCTAGCAGATGCTTGGCGGGGGCCGCGTTGGGGTCGTCGTAGATATAGAACTCGCGCGCCTCTGACGCCACCTTGCGCTTCACGCCGGTGAAGAAGCTGACGAAGCCGTAGTAATCGTCCTGTGTCCATCGGTCGAAGGGGTGGTTATGGCACTGCGCGCACTGCACGCGCATGCCGGTGAACACTTGCGCCACGTCTTGCGCCACCGCTTTGGGGTCGTACTGGCCCTGCGGCAACATGGTGTAGAGATTGACCGCCGGGTTAGTGAGATTGCTGCCGACGCCGTCCACTTGCGCGCGCACGAACTGGTCGAGCGGCACGTTGCGCTTCATCTGGTCGTGAATCCACTGGTAGTATTCGTAGGCGGCCTTGCGGTCGGTGCCGAAAGCGCTGTTGTTGTCGCTGCGGACTTTTAGAGTCTCGGCCCATTTGGCGGCCCAAAGGTCGGCGAACTCCGGACGCTTGAGTAACTCGTCAATAAGGGTAGCGCGCTTGGTGCGCGACTTATCCTTGAGAAACGAGTAATACTCTTCGGGCTTGGGCGGCATGCCGATCAAGTCGAAGTAGGCGCGGCGCAGAAACACATCATCGGCGGCCAGGGCGCTGGGGATGATGCGCAGGTTCTTCAGCTTATCGTCGATCAGTCCGTCGATGTAGTTATAGCCGGTTATCTTAGGCCACTTGAACTTACCCGGCGGCAGCACGGTGATCTCGGCGCCGATGGTGAACTTGGCGAAGCGCGCGAACACAAACGTGTCGCCGCGTTTTCCGGGAGTAACTACGCCTTTATCGTCGATGTCGGCGGTGTTCTTGTTGTTGGTGAGATACGACGCCAGGTTATTCACTACGCGCGTGGAACCGTCGGAGTATTGCGCCACCACTTCGAGCGGCTTCTGCTTTTGCTTCTCCTTGCCGGTGAAAACGAACTTATCGGGCACTAAGGAAAGGCCGGTGACTTGCGGCACGTTGGCGGAATCGTCGGGAGCGCCGGCGCGGATCCATTGCAGCAGGGTGTTGTAGTATTCCGTGTCCGGCTTGAAGCGGCGGCCGCCGCTGTGCGGCACCGTGCCGATGGCTTTGAGCAGGAGGAGGCTCTGCTCGGGAACGGCGAGATCGATCCGGCGGCCTGGAATCTGCTGCGTCAGGCGGTAGTAGTCGCCCGCCGGGTCGTAGCCGAATAGAGAGAGGTGGAATCCGTCTTTGCCGATGGCGGCGCCGTGGCAGCCGCCGCTGTTGCAGCCCGCGCGGAAGAGGACCGGCATCACGTCGAGACGGAAACTGACGGGCCGGGGCGGGCCGATCACGGGAGGTGCGGGCTTTTTGGGCGGAGTGGTGGCTAGTAAGGGGGCGGCTAGGAGGAGGAGTGATAGGACGGCGGGGGGAGGTGTGAAATATGTCGCGTTCACACGAGTGTGAACGCTGCACGCACGAGTGCGTGCGCCACGACTCAGACTGGCACAGTCAGGTATCGGGTCAGCACGATCGGTCATTTTGCGGCCTCTGTGGCTCGCGCTTCATCTACGCGTAAGACGCCCGAACCGCTGTGCTGCTTGAAGGTCTGATTGCCTTCGGTGAAGGCGATCTCGCAGGCGATGCCCTTGTAGAGCCCCGCCAGCGCGTCCTTATCGGCAGCCACTTGGAACGTTACTTGCGTGTCCTTCGCTGTGATCTCCGGCGGCGGATCGAGCACGGTCACACCTTTAGGAAGCTGCTGCAGGCGTAGCGTGGCCTTGCCCTCGAATGGCTGGATCTGGTGGATGGCGGCTACAATCTGGGCGCTCTTGCCCTGCTCTACCGATCCGCGCTGAATGTCGAGCGACAGGTATGGCTCCGTCACTTTCAGATCGACAAACTTCGACGACACGCGCACGCGGCCCACGCCGCTATACGCGTCGCCGCCCACCGTCGAAGCGTTCATCGCAATTTGATAGACGCCCTTAGCAGCCTTGTCGTTGGCTTGAATCTGGAATACCGCTTCGTCTTTGCCCGCCGGAATGGTGACCGCGTTGCCCTTCGAGACGCCAGACGGCAGCCAGTCGGTGATCATCTCCACGGCGTCTTTGAAATCGCCGTGGCGAGTGATCCTGGCTTTTAGCGTCAAATCGCCACCCTGCACGATGGGAAGGGCGGGCTGCTCCAATTCGATATCGAAGGGCGCGGGCTGAGTGACGGCCAAGGCGTACTGATTGAGCCACACGAAATGCCACGGCAGCTCGCCGGCGCGGTTGGTGAGCGCGAAGCCTTGGCGGGAACCGCTGTCCAATTGGGCACTTTGATCCACCGCCCCGGCCTTATCCACCGGCTTCGCCATCAACTCGATGAGCGCAGATTGCGGCTCGGCGTCCGCCGCGGCGACGAACTGTACGGGGATGCGGGTGACGCCTTTGCCGACCCGCGGCGCGATCATGGTTACGCCGCGCGGCAGGCCCCTGGCTTCCAATTCCATCTCGCCTTTGTAATCGTTGCCGATGCCCGGTGCGAGCTGCACGTCGAGCGTCCACCGGCCGCCCTGCGGCACGATGAAGCCTGTGAAACGCGGCATCTGGTAGCCATCGGGACCGGTGACGTGGGTGTAGACCACGTTGCGATGCGGCTCCACTTCGATGCGATACACGTGATCGGGGCCGGCGCCGTTTTCCGAATCCTGGATGCTCAGCAGGTAGTCGCCATCGGCCGGAACGCGGAAGACGGTGATGGGGTCCTGCTGATCTTTGATGTACCAGGAGCCGCGGCCCGAGGGCAAGCCGAGATCTACGAGGCGCGAATCGTCCACATCGAACAGGATTTTCGGATTGTTGGCGGCGCGAAGCGCGATGCGCGCGTCGACTGGGGCGCCTAGCGTGCGCGCGAAGACGCGGATGTTCCAGGCTTGGCCTTTTTTGGCGGAGAACTGGTAGGTGTCGATTTGGGCGGGCTTGAGAAGGATGCCGTTTAGCGCGGCCGGTAGGGACGGGACTAGGGTGGGAGCGGCTTCGGCCGCGCCTGCGGCGCTTGGACCGGCCAGGAGGCCCGTCCTACTGTAATTCGGATAGGGGGAGACTCGCAGCACGTTTGCCGACGGGGGATGCTCGGTTGGGCCGCCTGCGAAATAGTCGAAATTGCCGGGCTTCGACGGTAGTGTGATTTGCTCGGTACGTTCGCCCGTGGGGTCGCCTAGCACACGGGCTTCGATGGTGCTCCCGGCTTGGCCGCCGGCGGGGAAGATTGCCGTGGGCCGAGAGAAATCGCCGATGTGCGCGCGGTACCACGCCTGCCGCGGCGGATAGAAAATCTGCTGCTGAATCTCGATGAAGTATGCGCCGTCTTTGGGCGCGACAATCGAGAGCACCGGGTCTTGCACGTAGAGCGCGCTGTCGTCGTTGCGGCCGAGTTCTTTGTCGTTGGCGTCCAGAATGCGGACCGCTAAATCGTTCTCGCCGCCATTGTGCAGCGTGCCCAGGCGAGCGGCTTCCACTTCGACGGAGATGCGCTGACCCTGACGGGCTTGCACCCGGTAGTAGTCGCGGTCGAGATCGGGACCGGGCAGGATTTGACCCTCGACGGTGACGTTCATGGGGATGGGCTGGGCCTTCGCCATGGAATCGTTTTCGCCGAGCTTGGTTTCGGCTTCGGGGACTTGGGGGTAGGGACCTACCCAGAATGTGATCGCGTCGCTTAATGCGGTTGCGGTGCGCACGCGCAGGACGTGCTCGCCCAGGGGACAATTGGGCGCGATTTGGAATTTTACTTTGAAGCCGTCGGTTGGTTTGGCGAACGGGGTGAAGGTGGCGGCGGTGATGCCGGGACCGTAGAACAGGATTTCTTTGGGATTTTCGAGGGAGCGTCCGTGGAATTCAGCGGTGACGGTGGAGCCGCGCGCGCCGCCGCGGGGGAGCACGTAGTCGATCATGTACTGCGTGTCGGCGAGTAGAGTGGCGGCGGTTAGGGTGAATAGGATTAGTATGCGGATAGGGATTCTTCGGACGCGTTCACACGAGTGTGAACGCTGCACGCAGGAGTGCGTGCGCCACGAATTGAGCGGTATGCACACATTCAGAGGCATACACACTTTCTCTGGGGCACACACACTTTTTGGGGCATGTATGGTTTCGGGGGCATTGTCAACTCTACAGGCATCGGCGGGCAATCAGTAGAGGCATAGTTACCCGATGAGGCCTTCTACTGGTTTGCCGTCGCGGACGATGTCGATCGGGCGGCCGCCTGGCGCAATCAGGCGGTCTTGCGAATTGATGCCGGCCTGGTGATATGCGGTCGCCAGGAAATCCTCTACAGTTACGGCGTCGCGATCGGGCTCGCTGGCGGTCGCGCTGCTGGCGCCGTAGATCTGCCCGCGGGTGATGCCGCCGCCGGCCATCACTAGCGAATAGACGCGCGCCCAGTGGTCGCGGCCTGCGCCCTCATTCACTTTCGGCGTGCGTCCGAACTCCGAGGTCACCATCACCAGGGTGGAATCGAGCAAGCCGCGCTGATCGAGATCGGCGATCAGACCGGCGAACGCATGGTCGAAGGCCGGCATTCCATTCGATACCGCTTCCTTGATGCGCTGGTGGTTGTCCCACCCATCCGTGCCGCCGTACATCACGGTGACCAGCCGCACGCCCGCTTCCACCAAACGGCGCGCCAGCATGAACTGACGGCCCACGCCGATGATATTGCCACCGTGCGGGCTCTTGTATTCGCCGTATAGCTTGGTCATCGAATCCGGCTCGCCATCCAGCGAAAACGCCTTGCGCGCTTGCGGCGAGCTGATCAGCTTGTAGGCCTGTTGATAGAACTCGCCCATCGCATCAAGCTCGGCAGGGTTCGATTCGAGCTGCCGGAAGTGATCCTCCAGAGCCTCGCGCGCCGTGCGGCGGCGCTCGAAGCGCTCATCGGTGATGCCCTTGGGGAGCGAGATGTCGCGCACCTGGAAATTCTTCTGGCCGGGGTCCGCGCCCAGTTCAAACGCGCCGAATTTGGAACTGAGATATCCCGTTCCACCCTGCAGCGGAACGTTCGGCACAGCCACATAAGCCGGCAGACTGTTGCGCGGGCCGAACTCCTCGGAAACCACGGCGCCGAGGCTGGGATGTTGAATGGCCGGCGTGGGCAGATAGCCCGTGAACATCTGATAAGTAGCCTGTGCGTGATCGGGAATGCGGCCGGTGATGGAGCGGATCACGGTGATTTTATCGGCGATTTGGGCCGAATGAGACAGATTTTCGCTGAAGACCACGCCGGGGATTTTGGTTTTGACCACGCCCAGTGGGCCGCGGTACTCAATCGGCGCCTCGGGCTTTGGGTCCCACGATTCCTGGGCGGCCAATCCGCCGGGCAAAATGATCTGAATGATACTCTTGGCTTTGCCTTCGGGGCGGGCCACGCCGCCACCGGCGATGCGCGGGCTGCCATCGGATGCCTTCGCGGTGAAACGCAATAAGTCCGGCAGGCTCAAACCCATACCGCCTAAGAGGCCGGCCTGAATGAAGCTCCTGCGGCCGAATGCGGTGAAGTAACGGGGTCCGGGGCAGCAGGGTTTCTGTTCGTCCATGGCGTCTCCTCCAACGAACTGTTTCTACTACTTACTTAAGACAAGGATAGCTCCCAGATCGTTGCTTAATAAAATGGAACCCGGACGCGAGCGGAAAGTCGCGGATTTGGTCCCAGGGTTGGGGCGAGGCCCGTGCGCTGCCAAGAGCATGTCCGAGAAGCCACGCCTTGGTACGCTGGAAGAAGTCCTGCGTTTACCCATGCTCGAAAGCCTGCTCACCGAACAAACGAACCCTGCGTCGGCCCATATCGACGCGCTTTCCACCGTGGAGATGCTGCGCGTGATTAACGCCGAGGACCGCAAAGTGGCCGAAGCGGTTGGGCGCGAGATTGCGGCCATCGCGCGCGCCGTCGACGCCATTGCGGAGGCTTTCGGACGCGGCGGCCGCCTGTTCTACATCGGCGCGGGAACCAGCGGACGGCTGGGCGTGCTGGACGCTTCGGAATGCCCGCCGACCTTCGGCGTCTCACCGGAAATGGTGCAGGGCATCATCGCCGGCGGCGAAAGCGCGCTGAGCCGGGCTACGGAAACCACGGAAGACGATCCGGCGATTGGCGCGCGCGATCTGAGTGCCCGCGGCTTTACGGCGAGCGACATATTGGCCGGCATCGCTGCCAGTGGTCGCACGCCTTACGTTCTGGGCGCGATCGCGGAGGCGAAGCGGCTCGGCGCCATCACCATCGGCATCAGTTGCACGCCCGATTCGGAACTGGCGCGCGCCGCCGATATCGCCATCACGCCGCTGGTTGGTCCCGAGGTGATCGCCGGGTCCACGCGCATGAAGGCCGGCACGGCGCAGAAACTGGTCCTGAACATGCTCACTACAGGGGCGTTCATCCGTATGGGTTACGTTCGCGGAAACCTGATGGTAAATGTGCAACCGAAAAATTCGAAGCTGCTGGACCGCGCGCGGCGCATCATCGCGCAGGCCGCCGGCGTCTCTTATGAACGCGCGGGGGAATTGCTCGCCGAAGCCGGCGGCAGCGTGCCCGCGGCGATCCGGAAAGGCATCCATGGATAAGTTCGTAATCACGGGCGGAACCGATCTCAACGGCGAAATCGCCACCAGCGGCTCTAAGAATGCCGCGCTGCCGGCGCTGGCCGCGGCGCTGCTCACCGACGAACCGGTAACGCTGCGCCGCATCCCACGAGTGCGCGACATACGCACCATGGAGCGGCTGTTGGTGGATATCGGATCGCAATTCGAAGAAGACGACGAGGCCGTCCGGCTGCATACGCCGAACATTGTAAGTCCCGAAGCGCCGTACGAGCTGGTCAAGACGATGCGCGCTTCGAGCCTGGTTCTGGGCCCGCTGGTGGCGCGTACGGGCCGCGCCCGCGTCTCGGCCCCGGGCGGTTGCGCCATCGGCTCGCGGCCCATCAACCTGCACATTTTCGGGCTGGAGCGCCTGGGCGCAAAGATCAACCAGACGCACGGTTACATTGAAGCCGAGGCGCCCGACGGGCTGCACGGGGCCGTGGTCCACTTCGACCGCATCACGGTTACGGGTACGGAAGATTTGATGATGGCGGCGGTGCTGGCCCAGGGTGAGACCGTGCTCCGCAATGCGGCGCGCGAGCCGGAGGTAGTGGACCTGGCGGCGCTGCTCATCAAGATGGGCGCGAAGATTGAAGGCGCGGGCACTTCCGAGATCCGCATCGAGGGCGTGGAGCGGCTCGGCGGCGCCGATCACACCATTATTCCCGACCGCATCGAAGCCGGCACGTACCTGGTGGCCGGCGCCATCACCGGCGGCGATGTCACGGTGACGGGCTGCATACCGGAACATGTGGGCGCGCTGGTGTCGAAGCTGCAACAGACTGGAGTCGATGTGACACAGCCCGACGGCGAATCGCTGCGGGTCCGCGGCGGCGGCAAGATTCGCTCGGTGGATATGACCACCGAAGAGTACCCCGGCTTCGCCACCGATTTGCAGGCGCAGTATATGGCGCTGATGACGCAAGGCGACGGCATCGCGGTGATTGTGGAGAATATTTTCGAGAACCGTTTCATGCACGCGCAGGAGCTGGGGCGCATGGGCGCGAATATCCGCATCAACGGCAGACAGGCCATGGTGGCTGGCCCGCGGCAGCTCACCGGGGCGGGCGTGATTGCGTCGGACCTGCGCGCCAGCGCGTCGCTGGTGCTCGCGGCGCTGGTGGCGCGCGGCGAAACCGTGATCGACCGCGTTTATCATATCGACCGCGGCTATGAGAAAATCGAGACGAAACTGGCGCAGGTGGGCGCCAATATACGCCGTGTGGAGTAGGCCACGAGATGAAACAACACAGTCCCGAATTTCTCAAGCTGGTGAACGAAGCGAAGTCGCGCGTGAAGGAAATCGATATCGAAGCGTACAAGAAAATGGCGGCGGCGGGGGAGCCGCACACGCTGGTGGATACGCGCGAAGACAGCGAGTGGGCTGCGGGCCATGTGAAGGGCGCGGCGCATATGAGCAAAGGCGTCATCGAGCGCGATATCGAGGAGAAAATTCCCGATAAGAAGGCCACGCTGGTGCTCTATTGCGGCGGCGGTTTCCGCTCGGCGCTGGCGGCCGACAATCTGCAAAAGATGGGGTATCGGAACGCCATCTCGCTCGACGGCGGATGGCGGGCGCTGAAGGAGTCTGGGTTGGAGCTGACGGAACCGTAGGAGCTTCTGTTAGAACCCTGTGGCATTACGAGGCGGAGTTCAGCCGCGGAGTGTGAAAACTTACAGCCTCCGAACAAAACTTCGCGCGGCCCACGCGTCTTCTCGCCTCTTTGAAAACTCACCGCAACTTGTTGATTCTGCTCAGCGTCAACATCGCGAAGCGCGTTCGCACGATTGTGAACGCTGCACGCATAAGTGCGTGCGCCACGATCTGCCTCGGCCGGGGCCCTCATGCTACACTGCGGAGAGTAATGCTTTCCGACCTGAAGTTGGTCATCCGCCTGCAAGAAATCGATAATCGTCTTGCAGATCTGGCGCGCGAAATCGCCACTCTCCCGAAGCATATCGCGGTAATCGAAAAGAAGTTGACATCGCACGAGCGCAAGCTTGAGGCCGACCGCGCCGCGCTCTCCGCCAATCAAAAAGAGCGCAAGAAGTGCGAAGGCGAAATCCAGATTCAGGAACAGAAAATCTCGAAATTGAAAGACCAGATGTTGCTCGCGAAAACCAACGAGCAATACCGCGCCTTCCAACACGAGATCGATTTCTGCCAGGGCGAAATCCGTAAGGCCGAAGACCGCATTCTGGAATTGATGGGCGAATCCGAGCCGCTGGATAAGAACGTGAAGGCGGCCGAGGCCGCGCTCAAGGCGGAAAAGACCGAGGTGGAGGCCGAAAAGCAGACAGCGCGCGAGCGTACCGCGGTGGATGAGCGGGCGTCGCAGGAACTGCAAACCGAGCGCGCCGCCGTGGCCGCGCAAACCGGGCGGGCCGCCATCGACCGCTATGAGCGCGTCCGCAAAGCTAGAAAAGGGATCGGCGTCGCGGAAGTGATCGACGGGCGCTGCAGCGCTTGCAACCTGGCGCTGCGCCTTCAGCTATTTCAGGAATTGAAGCGCGGCGACGAGATCATGGCCTGCGAGAGCTGCCTGCGCATTCTCTATTACAACCCACCGGTGAAGTTCGAAGACCTAACCGGAGAAGCCGCACAAGCGGTTCGATAATTCGCGTCGGCAGTGGAAGGGATTGGCAGGCGGAAGCGCCTGCCCCACTTGGCACTTCTACTTACTGGCCGCCGAACGAGTATCCCACCCAAACCGCTTCCTGCGTCACGAGCTTGCTTCCGAACTGGTTGAGATTATTGACGTAGTACGCATCAAACTGCGGCCGGAGGAAGATATGGTCGGTGACAAAGAATTGGACGCCGGCGCCTCCATGGAACTGGAAGTGATTGGCGCTCTCGAAATACTGACTGATATTCGAGGAGCCTGCCAAGGCATCGGTGCTCGACTCGGCCTCATAAAACTTTAAATTCGCGCCCCCAATTCCACCGATGAGTTGGATCCCGACCTTCTTCGTCCTGTACGGCTGATAGATTCCATCGAAGTCGTAGAGCGTCATCCGCGTCTTGATCGCGATGCCCGGCGTCTGGGTGCTCACCACCTGTTGCTGGAAGGTGGCGTAAGTTTGCTGAGGAAGTTGGATATTAACGTTGGCTCCCACGCCAAAGTGTTTCCACAACATCAGATTGCCGCCGAAGCCCAGCATAAAGCCGCTTAGAGAGCTGGTATTGACACAGGTTGGATCCGTGGAGGCTTGGCAGGAGAAGAAAATGCCCGAGACCGGGTTCACGTCAAGACCCGAAGACGGAGCCTTGTCCTGAACGGCGCCAAAGCCCATGTTGAAATCGAACGTGCTTTGTGCTGCGGCGAAGGGAATACAAGAAGCGCTTGCGAGAAGCAGCGGTAAGTAGCGGAAGATGCGTTTCACGTCAGAAATCTCCTCAATTTGTGCTGTATACAGCACTTGAATTAATTATCGCTGAAGATGCCCTATTTCAGTGTTGCAAAATTTCTAGCTACACGGCAAAAGCACCGTTGCAAAAAAGGACGCGGAGCCTTACGGGCAGGTTTCAATTGTGATTACGTTAACGTTTTTGGCATTTCGGACAGAAATGCGACGACCGCTGCACCACCAACACCCGCCGCACCTTCGCGCCGCAAACGACGCATGGCTCGCCGGTGCGCTGGTAGACGCGGTGACTGAACTGGAAAAAGCCCTTACGGCCCTGCGCATCCACATAGTCGGAAACCGAAGATCCGCCGGCCTCGATAGCTTCGGTGAGCACCTCCACAATGGCGCCGTGCAGGCGGCGCGCGCGCTCGCCGCGAATCTTCGAGGCCGAAGCCTCAGGGTGAATTCCCGCGCGGAACAGCGCCTCATCGGCATAGATATTACCGATGCCGCGCAGGAACATTTGATTCAGCAAGAGCGCCTTGATGCGCGTTTTCCGGCCCTGGAGCCCGGCTGCGAAATCTTCGACGGAGATCTGGAGCGGCTCCGGTCCCAGACGCGCCACGCGCGCGGGAAACTGCTCGCTGTACTCGATGCAGCCGAACTGCCGGCTATCGTCGTAGAGCAGAACGCCGCGGTCCAGCGTCAGGACGGCGTGCGTATGCTTGCCCGCCGGGCCGCCGAGCAGCAGCTTGCCCGTCATGCCGAGATGGATCGTCAGGTACGCGCCGCTGTCAAGCGAAGCCAGGATGAACTTGCCGTAGCGCTTGATGCCGGTGATCTTGCGCCCGGTAAGGCTGGCGGCCATGCGGTCCGGGTCGCCGCCGCGCAGCACGCGGAGGCAGGTGAATTCGGCCGCGACAATGCGGCGGCCCTTGAGGCGCGCGATGGAGCGCACCACGGTTTCGACTTCGGGGAGCTCGGGCATCAGGGAAGATCGGCGAATATGTTCTCGCCTTCCACTCTTACCGCATAAGCGGGGACACGCGTGGCGGGGTCGAAATCGTTCTCGCCAGTGCGGCAGTCGAACTCCCAGGAATGATAAGGACACACCAGGCGGCCGCCGCTGATCGCGCCTTGGCCCAGTGGACCGCCCGCATGGGGGCAGATGCCCCACAACGCGGAGATGTTTCCGCCGGCGTTGCAAATGGCGTACGGTTCGCCGCGCACGGTAACTTCGAGGACTGAGTCCGCCGGCAATTCCGGCAGGGTGGCAACTTTCTCGAAAGGCATCTTTATGGTTAGGTTAACGCGAACGGCTTTTCGAGTGGCGAGGAGAGGCGGCGTTCCGACGCGATCCCGAGAGGCCGACCGGGGGGGCGGCCGCGGAGCAGACCGCGGACCAGGGGTCCGCCCTGCGGTTTATCCGAGGCCGGCGAATACTTTTATCATGTCGCGGTGCGCCAGCACTACGCCTGGGTCGCGCTGCATCGCATCGTAGTATCGCCGCGCGAAGCCTGTTCCCTGCTCGGCGGGCGACGCCAGAGTTCGCGCCTGCGCGATCAACCTCGATGCGTCCTCGGCCGTCGCGGGCTCGTCGAGACCGAGCGTCTCATCGATCAGCACGATGAGCTGAGAAAGCTCGCGGAGCCAGGCGAACCATGGGTCGTTGAGTACCAGATTCAAAAACTGCCCGGGAGTGGAGATGGGGGCGACATCGCGCTCATACGAGGCGCGCTCGGAATCGAGCAGGTACTTGTGGAGTGCAAGCAAGCCATTCCGCAGATTGGTCAAGCGCGGGCGCGCGTCGTTGGGCATCATGCCGTTTCTTTCAGTATAAGTAATATAAATATAGATGAGTTACGAAGACAACCTGGAGAACAGCCTCAAGAACCTGGAATCCTCCGAAGAGGGGCGCGCCAGTCTTGAGAGCGAGCAGCGCCTGCGCAAGCGCGATCGCGCGACCGCGCAAGCCGCCGCACCCGCAACCGAAGAGCTCAAGAAGGGGCCGTTCACGACGGCGCTGCTGCGCGACGCCGCTCGCGTGGGGCATTCGCTTCGCACCAAGATCCACATCGTCTGGCTGGGCTCTACGCTGCGTCTGGAGGCGCGCGAAAAGCGCCTCGAGCTTCGCCCCACGGCTGAGGGCATTGTGGCGGCGTGGATCGAAAACGGCCGCGAGACGCGCGTCGAGCCGCTCGATCTCAAGGGCGACCCGGAACAATTGATTCGAAGCTGGCTGGCCGAATCGTAGGTTTTCCAACGCCGCCGGCCGGTCTGTCATCATCGGATAAATATGAACAAACCCAGCTTCGATCCGGGCCTGACGCAGCAGTACATCAAACCGTTGAGCCGCGTCATCAACAAAGACGGCGAGTTCAACGTGCGCCGCACCGGGGGCGCCTGGAGCGATTTTCATCCTTACTTGGTATTGATCAACATGAGCTGGCCCGTGTTCCTGCTTACGATCCTGCTCGCATACGTGGCGGTCAACCTGATCTTCGCGTGCATCTATTATGCCGTCGGCGTGGACCAGCTCGATGGCGCCAACGCGCCTACGGCGCTCGGCCGCTTCCTGAACATGTTCTTCTTCAGCTCGCATACGTTGAGCACGGTGGGCTATGGCAACATCGCGCCGCGAGGCGTCGGCGCAAACACGGTGGCGGCGTTCGAGGCGCTGACCGGCGTGCTGGGGCTGGCGGTGGCCACGGGACTGCTCTTCGGGCGCATATCGAAACCTTCCGCCCGGATCGGCTTCAGCTCGAGTGTACTGGTGGCGCCGTATCAGGATGGAACCGCGCTGGAATTCCGCGTTGCCAATCGACGTTCCAACGCGCTGGTAGAAGCTCGGGCCAAGCTATTGCTCATGACAGTGGAACCGGGGAACGGCGGCCTGAAGCGCAACTTTCAGTTATTGAACCTGGAGCGCGATGGCGTTATGTTCCTCGCCGCGCCGTGGACCATTGTGCATCCTATCGACCACGAGAGCCCGCTTTGGGGCAAGACCGCCGAGGATTTAACTCGCGAGCAGGCGGAGGTGCTGATTCTCATCAAAGCCTACGACGACACCTTTGCGCAGACAGTGCAGGCGCGTTACTCTTACCGGCACGACGAGTTCGTTTGGGGCAGGAAGTTCGCCCCCGCGTTCTCAATCGATTCCGGGGGCGAACTGGTGGTGGATCTGAACAAAATCGGCGACCTTCAATAGCGGGCTAACGGCTGGCCGGCGGGACGATCCCGTTCATGCGCGCGTAGACCACCATTTGTCCGTAGTGATCGAAACAGTGCCCGGCTGCGCTGAGCGCGATGGCGATGCGCGGCGACTGGCTGTTTCCAAACGGCGATTGGATCATGCCGGTTTGATTGGCGGCGGTGAGCGTCAGCATCGCCTTGTGGAGATAAGCGAACGAATCTTTCAGGAACGCGACAGCCTGCTCTTTGCCGGTTATGGAATCCGGCCCGTTCTCCCCGGCGCCCAGATCGACCGGGGGCTTCTGCGCCAGCAGCGCGGCCGCGATCATGTAATTGACGGCGGCGATATGCTTCACCTGTTGGCGGAACGTTCGCACGCCCTTGAATTCGCCCGCGGCGGGTGCGAAGTTGTAGCGATCGGCAGGCATGGCTTCCGCCAGCGGCACTAATTCGCCTTCGACGCCGGCGAGGTTGCGGTCATAAATCTGCGCGAGCGTGGGCGCATCGGCGGCCGATAATGCGGCCGCGGCGGAATACAGCAGTAGGACGATCGATGAGAATCTCATGGGATCATTATTTCTCCTTTTTTGATCGGCCGGGGGCTGGCGGCGAGGCGAGCCGCGGCCGGATCGGTAATCGGAGCGCGGCGGCGTCCTCCGCTTCGGCGGCGACTTACGAGTCCGTCTCGCCGCGCCGAGGGGCGGCTCTGCGACGAGCCCTCGCGCGGCGGCGCCCTTTACGAGCAGGCGTGCGTCCAGCCTGGTACGCGGGTGGAAGGGGACCGCGGAATACGAGCGCAGCGAATCGGAGACGACAGGCCGGGAGGCCTTTCCCACAGGACTGCGTGAAAGAAAGCTTTTGATGGTTTATCGTTTTAGGGAGATCCCTGGAACGTGGAAATCACCGATTATCACTAGAAAGGGAAGCCATCATGGCCAAACTGATTCCGCCGCCGCATCCCGGCGAAACGATCCTCGAAGACATCTTGAAGCCGCTCAAGATGAGCCAGAACCAACTGGCGAAGCATCTGGGAATCACCGCCACTCGCTGGAATGAAATCGTGCACGGCCGGCGTGGAGTCAGCGCCGATACGGCGCTGCGCCTGGAGCGCTACCTCGGAACATCGGCGGAATTCTGGCTCGGGCTACAGCTCGAATATGACCTCCGCACGGCACGGCAAAAAGCAGGCGCACGAATCGCGCGGCAAGTGAAGGCGCGCGACGAGGCCGCATAATGCTCGCGAGAACGTTACCCAAACGTATCGAAAACGATGCAGAGTTCGATTTGCTTTCTCGAAACTTTGGAAGGGCTCAGCCGCGCCGGCCGGAAACGCCATGCACGCGCTGCGGTTCCTCATGGAGCAAGGGGCGTTGCGCGCGGTGGATTTTAACCCCGATCTTCGGCGCGCGCTCCATCTCTTCCCTGGCGCGGCGCGCGACGCGCGTCAACCCAGTCGATGCGCTACGCTTCGATTGATGGGTTTCAATCGGGACGCAGGCCACATCTATCGGGTGCGGGAGCTGGAAGCCTTTCCCTGGCTGGTGCACGGATTTGGGACGCGGAACGCCGATATACCGGGGCTGTTCACAAATCTTGCCACGCTGAAACAGATTCATTCCGCCACTTGCCTGCCCGCGGGCGGGCGTGCGGGGCTGATCGGCGAGGGCGACGCGCTGCTGGAAGATGCGCCGGGCGCGGTGGTCGCCGTCAGGACGGCCGATTGCATTCCGATTCTGCTGGTGGATGAGCGGCGGCGCGCGGTGGCTGCGGTCCACGCGGGGTGGCGTGGGACGGCCGCGGGCATTGCGCGGCGCGCGGTGAAGGCGATGCGCGAACGGTTTGGTACGGATGCGGGGGATGTGCATGCGGCCATCGGGCCGGGGATTGGCGAGTGTTGTTTCGAGGTGGGGCCGGAGGTAGCGGCGGAATTTGGGCGGGGCGATGTTGTTAACGATGTGGGTAACGGCTTGGGTGACGACATAGCCGAGCGCTCGGAGCGGCTCGGGACTGGGCAGGCCATGGGCTTACCCCACCGGGTGCATATCGATCTGGCCGCGGAAAACCGGCGGCAGCTTCTGGAAGCGGGCGTAACGGGCGAGCGAATCTACACGTCGAATTTGTGCACCAAGTGTCTCGCCGGCGATTTTCATTCGTTTCGTCGCGACCGCGAAGCGGCGGGGCGATTGTTTTCGTTTGCGGGCATCCGGTGAGGCAGCGCGCCGCCTGAAAGAAGGCTGTTAGCCAGGAATATCCTGCGGCACAAGCGGTAAATTAAAAGTGAGGCCATTGAATGTTCACGTGGATTTGCCCGCAGTGCGGGCGCGAAGTTCCCCCGGCTTATACGGAATGTCCCGACTGCGCCGCTAGGGCCGCGGGCGTAACACCGCCCCCACCAGCGCCACCGCAGCAGCCGGCTTATCAACCACCACCCCCACAGACAGGGACGTCTGCGCCGCAGCAGCCTTATCCGCCTTATGCATCGCAGCCGCAATATCCGCAGTACCCGCAATATCCTCAATATCCGCCGCCTCCTTATCAACAACCGCAGCAGCAACCCGGTTATCAGCAACCGCAGCAACCCGGCTATCAGCAACCCCAGCAACCGGCCTATCAGCAGCCGCAGCAACCCGCTTTTCAGCAGCCGGTCTATCAACAACCGGCATATCAACAGCCTGTGTATCAGCAACCGCAATATCAACCGCCTCCGCCGCCCCCGCCGCCGGCTGCTGCTCCACCGCCGCCACCGCCCCCCTCGGCGCCGCCTCCGTTTCCACAAGCGGAACCGCTGGCTGTATCCGCAACGCCTCCGGCACAGTCGCAGGCCGCGATTTCGACCTTATTTGGAGGGTCGGAGGCGCCGCCGCAACCGGCGTTCGGCGGGCTTCCGACCTGGGCTCTCACGATTATCTGTACCGTCGGGTTTGTGGCGCTGGTGGCCGGTATCTATTGGCTGGTGGGGTCGCACAATAGTACGACTGCAGTCTCCAATGTGGAGAGTCCGGCGGCGCGGCCGGGCGCGTCGTCGAATCCGTGGCAGAAATTCATCGAGGTCTCGGGGCTGCGGCTGGTGGAAGATCCCAAGAGCAAGGGCAAGATAATCGCGAAATTCCTGGTGACCAATCACTCGTCGGGCGATCTGTCGGGGCTCGCGGGCAATGTCACCATTTGGGCGAGCACCAAGCGATCCGAGGAGGATGCGGAGGGCACCTTCTCATTCATCACCGACGTGCCGGCTTACGGGTCCAAGGAAGTCACCACCCCGCTGACGACCAAACTCAAGGTTTACGAGCTGCCCGATTGGCAGAACGTCACCACCGATCTGCAAATCACGGCCCCAAGCGCTGGAGGTTCCGGCGGGCTTCCGTGAGGCCGGGATCGATGGCGAGGGCGCGGGCGTAATCCTGGCCCGCGGCTTCCTTCAGACCGAGGGACTGGAGCGCGACGCCGCGGCGAGCAGCGCAATCCGCGTCCGCATGACCTTATATGAGCTTACTGTGACCCGTCCCAAAACCGCAGCCCAACGGAAAGCGCGCATTGCGGAGATTCTGCGCCGCCTGAATGAGATGTATCCGGACGCCACCTGCGCGCTGCTGTTTCGCAATCCGTGGGAACTTCTGGTCGCCACGATTCTTTCCGCGCAATGCACCGATAAGCGCGTGAACCTGGTGACGCCGGGGCTGTTCGCCAAGTATCCTACGCCGCGGGATTTCGCGGCCGTGAAGCCGGAGGTATTAGCCGAGGATATCCGCAGCACGGGTTTTTTCAACAACAAAGCGAAATCGATTGTGGGCGCTGCGAAAAAGGTGGTGGGCGATTTTGGCGGCAAGGTTCCGCGGACCATCGAAGAGATGCTCACGATTCCCGGCGCCGCGCGGAAAACCGCGAATGTCGTGCTGGGGACCGCTTACGGGATTGCGTCGGGCGTGGTGGTGGATACGCATGTACAGCGGATATCGGCGCGGCTCGACCTGACGAAACAGACCGATCCGGTGAAAATCGAGCGGGATTTGATGAAGATTATTCCGCGGGAGCGATGGATACTATTTGCGCATCAGCTGATTCTGCATGGGCGGGCGTTGTGCGTGGCGCGGGGGCCTAAGTGCGCGGAGTGCGGGCTGAATAGCTTGTGCTATGCGAAGGATAAGACGGCCTGAGAATGGCGGATGAACTTGGCTATAGTTAGCCGTGCGAGTTAGCCATGCGCTGAAACGTCGCCGCCAAAACCCCACTGGTTCACCTCGGAATGGGGCCGGCTTTCGGGGACGTCGGGAAGACCGGTGAGATAGATGGCTTCCATCCGGTAGTTTACATAAGCCTCGAATATGAAATCGTTCCAGTAGGACCGCGTTGGCCCGAACTTCATGTGGCGCTCATAATCCGCCACGCGGGCTTGCTCGGAGAGAGTACGGCTGAAGTACGCCAGCCAGTCGCGCGTCCCGGGCTGCAGAATAATGTAGGGCGTAATGAAGACAACGTGCTCCGAGCCTCCGGGAACCGGCGGCGGGAGAACGCGGACGTACCACAACTCGTCTTTTCGGCCAAGGTATCCGGCCGGAACAATGGCCCGGCACACGGCTCCGGTGACGAGCTCCTCGAGAACAGCCAGGCCGCTTTCACGGCCCTTGTGGACATAGAGACCCATCCTCGATTTCTGCATCAACCGGATGAGGCGCAACAGCTCGGCGTCCATGCCGAAAGCGGCGCCCACCTCCAGAATGGCGCTGCCGATGGTCTCTCGGGCCGCGCCCGCGCAAGCGTCGAAGAAGCACCAGCACGTGAAGTAGGAATCGGTAAGTGGGCTCATCGGAGGCGAGCTCGGCATATAGAGGTCCTCGGCTTTGGAGACGATGTCCACGAATGGCTCCATCTCTCTCATGGCCGTAAGCTGCTCCGACATTACCGAGACCTGGTTTAGGGCGTAGACGTAAGCGGCGTGAGCGGGATGAAGCGCGGCAAGATCCTCCCTGGCAGCCACAGGGTCTTGTAGCTTGTCCGCGGCGGCTCGACCGTTGACGATCGCGCCGAGATCGACCATCTTACCTTGCGCCCGCCGCTTCATGCCGGCCACCAGTTTCCCGGCGATCGGCTTGCCGCTCAGCGCTTCACGGTGCTTCCATTTGAACATGTACGTTGCTCCTCTGCCGTCGCCTTCGACAGGCTTCGCATATCGCCGGCGTGCGCTGCGATCCCGAGTTTGTCGGATGCGACATAAAGACGCGCATCATCACCGCGGGGGAGGATACTTCATACGATACATCAAGAGACGCCAGCGCGAACAGCGAAATCTATCCGCCTTATGCGGCATATTGGTGACGCTGTTCCGGATTCGCGCCTGATCGTACCGACCCGGCCGTGCCGGCCCAGACAGGCCGGGAGGCCTGTCTTACAGGCGGCAAATTAGCAACTCGCGCTCGTATACGATCTCCGGGGGCAGATGATCGTGGAGATCGATAAAAAGCTCCTCGTGGCTGACCACTTCGTTGCGCCATGCGGCGCGGTCGAAGAACTGCAGCTCGTCGAAGCGTTCTTTCGGAAAATCGAGGCCGGCCCACTCGATGTCCTCGTAATAGGGCATCCAGCCGATGGGCGTCTCGCGCGCCACGGCGCGGCCGCGGGCGCGGTCGACAATCCATTTGAGCACGCGCATGTTTTCCCGGAATCCGGGCCAGATGAATTGGCCATTGGCGTCTTTGCGGAACCAGTTCACGTGGAATATGCGCGGGGTTTCCGACAGGCCGCGCTGCACTTTCAGCCAATGGCGGAAGTAATCGCCCATGTGATAGCCGCAGAACGGGAGCATCGCCATGGGGTCGCGGCGCACTTTGCCCACGGCGCCGGCCGCGGCCGCGGTGGTTTCCGAGCCCATGGTGGCGCCGGTGTAAACGCCGGAGCTCCAGTTGAAGGCCTGATACACGAGGGGCATGGTGGTGGGGCGCCGGCCGCCGAATATGATGGCGCTCAACGGGACGCCTTGGGGCGACTCCCAATCCGGGTCGATGGTGGGACACTGCGAGGCGGGCGCGGTGAACCGGGAATTCGGGTGGGCCGCCTTAGCGCCGGTCTCTTTGGCGATGGCGGGCGTCCACTTGCGCCCCTGCCAGTCGAGGCATTCGTCGGGCGGTTCCTCAGTCATGCCTTCCCACCACACGCCGCCCTCCGGCGTGAGCGCGACGTTGGTGAAGATGGTGTTGCGCGCGAGCGTGGCCATGGCGTTCGGGTTGGTCTTGACCGAAGTGCCGGGCGCGACGCCGAAGAAGCCGGCTTCGGGATTGATGGCGCGGAGGCGGCCGTTTTCGTCGGCTTTGATCCACGCGATATCGTCGCCGATGGTCCATATCTTCCATCCCTCGAAACCGGCGGGCGGAACCAGCATCGAGAAATTGGTTTTGCCGCAGGCGCTGGGGAATGCAGCGGCGACGTAGGTTTTTTCGCCCTGGGGATTTTCGACGCCGAGGATCAGCATGTGCTCGGCGAGCCAGCCTTCATCGCGCGCGATATTCGATGCGATGCGCAGCGCGAAGCATTTCTTGCCCAGCAGCGCATTGCCGCCGTAGCCTGAACCGTACGACCAGATTTCGCGGGTTTCCGGGAAGTGAACGATGTACTTCTCTTTATTGCACGGCCAGGGAACGTCCGCCTGTCCGGGATTGAGCGGCGCGCCGACAGTGTGCATGCACGGGACGACGCGCTTGACGTCCTTATCGATTTCGCGGAATATCGGCAGGCCGATGCGCGCCATGATGCGCATGTTGACCACCACGTAAGGCGAATCGGTCAATTGCACGCCGATCTGGGACATGGGCGAATCGATGGGCCCCATGCTGAAGGCGAGCACGTACATGGTGCGTCCGCGCATGGCGCCGTCAAAAAGGCTTTTGAGCTTGCGGCGCATCTCGAAAGGATTGACCCAGTTGTTGGTGGGTCCGGCAGCGTCCCGCGAGAGCGAGCAGATGAAGGTGCGGTCTTCCACGCGGGCGACGTCATTGGCGTCCGACCGCGCATAGTAGCAGCCGGGCCATAGCTTCTCATTGAGCTTGACGAAAGTGCCGCCCTCCACCATCTGGGCGCAGAGGGCGTCGTTCTCCTGCTGAGAGCCATCCACCCAATGGATGCGGTTGGGTTGCGTGAGCTGGGCCATTTTCTCGACCCATCTGCGAAGGTGTTTGTTCCGGCTTAACGGGGCCGAGAGGTCACGAGTCTCGATGTCGGTGAAAGTCTGCATAGGCGCGTTCGGCTACTGGTGCAACAAGCTATTAGAGTAACAGTTCGTTACAACGCTGCGAGCTTCGGCCTGCGCACTTCGGCCTGCGCAAGGCATCCCCGCGATGAATGGACTCAGTTTACATTCTTAACGTAGATTTTAAGATTTCTTAATCTTGTGCTTCGGTGATTTTCCGATAGACTTGACTCAATTTCGGCGCGGGTACTGAGAGATACAGAACCGACGCCGGAATTGGATAGATAACCACGGAGGACAAGTATGAAAAACAGCCGCTTCAAGAAAACAAGCGCGGGAGCAGCCATTCTGACGCTTTCGCTACTCATTGGCCGGGCATATCCCCAAACCGCCACACCAACGCCCTCGAAGGGAACGTCCGCGAAGGACCCGGGCGTTCGCACAGGCGCAGCCGGAGCGGGAGGGGCCGCCTCTTCGCTCACTGGCTCGGAATTATTGCTTTTCAACACGGGGAAAGCAACCTTTAGCGAGGTGGATTCCGTCTTCGGCACGCTGCCTGGCGAGACGGATTCGGGGCTCGGGCCGAGCTTCAACATGAACAGCTGCGCCGGGTGCCACGCCTTTCCGGCGACAGGCGGGTCGAGCCCCCAGGTAAATCCCCAGGTGGCAGTCGCCACCTTGCACGGGGCGCGCAACACGGTTCCTTCCTTCATCACGAGCAACGGGCCGGTTCGCGAAGCGCGTTTCAAGACGAACCCGAATGGAACGGCCGACGGCGGCGTACACGATCTGTTCGTGATTACCGGCCGCTCCGACGCGCCTTCCGGCTGCAATCTGGCGCAAACCAACTTCGCACCGCAGGTATCGAGCGGCAACGTGATTTTCCGCATCCCAACGCCGGTATTCGGCGCGGGGCTGATCGAGGCTATCGACGATGCCACCATCCTCGCCAATATGTCCGCTAACTCCGCGGCGAAGACGCAGCTTGGTATATCGGGCCAGCCGAACTACAGCGGCAACGACGGCACCATGACGCGGTTCGGGTGGAAGGCGCAGAACAAATCGCTACTCATCTTCGCCGGCGAAGCCTACGCCGTGGAGCAGGGCGTTACCAACGAGGCGTTTCCAAACCCGCGACAGACCGCTCCTTCTTGCGATACGCTGGGCCACCCGGAAGACATTACCAATCTGGTTACCGGCTCGGCTTCGGACATTGTCAACTTCGCGATGTTCATGCGGATGCTGGCTCCTCCGCAACCGGCCACTTCCTTTAACGCCGTTGCCACGTCCAGCGCTGTGGGCTCGACGTCGATCCAGAACGGGCTAAACACCTTCACTCAAACCGGGTGCGCGCTGTGTCATACGCAGTCGCTAACTTCGGGAAACTCGCCGATTGCGGCTCTGTCGAACCAAAACGTTCAGCTATTCTCCGACCTGCTGCTACACAATATGGGGTCGGGCCTGGCGGACGGAATTTCACAGGGCGTGTCGACGGGCAGCGAGTTCCGCACGGCTCCCTTGTGGGGCTTGGGCCAGCGCATCTTCTTCCTCCACGATGGCCGCACCTCGGACCTGGTACAAGCCATCCAGGCGCACTCCAGCCAGGGATCGGAAGCCAACGCTGTGGTCGCCGCGTATAATGCCCTCAGCGCTTCCGCACAGCAGGATTTGCTGAATTTCCTGAGGTCGCTGTAAGGGAAGGCTGGCCGCCGACCGCGAGATCCCGTGCTACCGGAAACGCTCCCTGAGGGAGTTCTCACGAGCGCCGGGATCTCGCGGCGGCCGTTATACCGACGAATTGGCGACGCGTTCCGGCTTTCTGCGGACCTCGGTCCAATATTGTGCGCGGGAATCCTCATCAATCTCGATGCGAAGGTTGATCGCGTAGAGACGGTCTTGGCCGTCGCGCCGAGGACCGGAGATCCAATATTATATTCCTCGCGAGTCTCAACGCTCAGAGGTCGCGGGCAAATTCAGCCTTCCCCATTCTGCTTACATAGCGATTTCGCCCGGGGGAACGGCGGCCCAATCCCCGCGGAAATCGTAGCGGATGCCAGACGCATCGCGCACACCAACGAATAGCCGGTTAACGACACGCACAAAAAAACGGCCCGGCCCACGCTGAATGGGACCGGGCCAATGGGAAGAACTGATGCTTTCCTGTCTTGCAGGAAACTTGCGCTAGCGGCGACCGCCGCTAGAATGTCCTCCGCCCGATGGGCGGCTGCTGCCACCGCTGCCCGAAGACCGCGGGGCGCTATAACTGGGAGCCGATCTGGGCGCGCTATTGCTTGGCGCGCTCTGCCGCTCATGCATCACCTGCGGCGCAATTCGCATCGACTCGGGTCTGCCGCTGGTCGATGGGCTTGACCTTGGCGCGCTATTGTTGCCTTGGCCGCTACTGCCAGCGGCTGCATGCCCGCCGCTCGAAGGCTCGCCGAAACCTCGCCACCCGCTGCCACTCGGCGACTGCGAAGGCCGCGTATTCTGCTGTGACGGATTCTGGCCGCCTGGACGCGAACCGCTTTCCGTATGCGCCGCGGAAGCCGGCTCGCCAAATCGGCTCCAGCCGCCGCTCGCTCCGTTCTGTCCGGGACGCGCAGCCGCCGGCGCGCCGGAACGGCCTGCGCCAGCCTGCGATCCACCCGCGGCCCGGTTCGTCGCCGCCGCATCACGGCCCGTCTGTTCCGCGCCGCGCAGCCCCTGCGTCACGGCCATGTGCTGCACCGCGCCGGGCTGCTGATGCGTAAAGAAGCTGGTCGCGCCGCCCGCCCTCGGAGTGAACGCGCTCGCCCGGTCCGAGTAATGCAGATTGGCGCTGGACGGCCCAATCGGCATCTGCCCGCGAACCTGCCCGGCAGACCGCAACTGCTCGCCTGATGCATGCATGATATTGCTGCCGAATTGCCCGCCGCGGAAGTTCGCCGCCGACACTCCCGAAACGCCGTTTAACACCCGCGCATTGCGGAACGAATTGTAGACGTTGATGTTGGCAATATTCACCCGGCCGGCAAAGCCCGCCCCGTAGAAACCGCGGCCCCACCAGGGATTGAACATCTCATAGGGCGCCAGCGCCACCCAGCCGACGTTGCCGAATCCGAAACCGAACCCGATGCCTCCGCCCCAGCCGAAGAACGATACCAGCGCCGGGGACCAATAGTGCCGCACGCCGAGCGCGCCCGGATACCAAAGCCAGCCGCCGTACGCGGGATCGTTAAACCAGCGGCCATAGTGATACGGCGCCCAGCCCCAACTCTCGCAGCCGATCCAGGTCCAGCCATACCAATCTTCCCAAACCCATCTGCCGCAACTATAGGGAGCCCATCCCGCGGGTACGTCGGGACGCCAGACGTTGCCATAATTCGGAACCTCGGTCCATACGCCTTGGTTCTGCATGTCCTCGACGCCATACTCTCCGGGGGGTACATTCTTGTAGGCGGCGGAAGCCTGCATTAAGGTCTGATCGCGCGAATCGCTCCAGCGGTCCCATTCGTCGCCCGGAATCGCCGCGGCCACCTGAAACTCGGGATCGGCCGACGCGCCGCGCGCCCGCATCGTCTGGCCCGCACTGATCCATTGCGAGCCCTTGGGCGTGAACACTTCCACATCGCCCGCGCGGACAGTCAATTCCGTTTCGCCCGCATCGTTTACGCCAATCCGATAAGCACCAATTTTGGCTGGCCTCACGGAAATACTCGGAGTATCCACTTCGACATTGGCGCTGGAAGCTCTTAGCACCCGGAACGTTACCGTACCGCGGGCCAGCTCCATCTGATAGCGATTATTCTCGAGCGCGGTCAGATGAACCTCGGCATTCCCGCCGATCCGCAGGATGTCCGCCGAATCGAATTGCACTTCCGCCCGCGAATTCGGAGCCGTCGCAATGCTGTCGTCCGCCATCAGCGGCGCATTGATCACTCCCGCCACCCACTCGCCCGCGTCGCCCCGGCGCACGGAAACCTGGCCGTCCATTACGCTGATACGCGCCACGCCGCGCTGCAGGTCATCCGGATTCTGCGCGCGAACCGGAGTCGCCAAGCCCGCGACCATCATGATCGCGCCCGCCAGGGCCACAAGCTCGATTCGATTCCGTCGCATACGCTGAGCCTCCCGAATACGTCCGAGGTATTGCACGGCCCATGCCAAAAG